>NZ_JBEOPI010000030.1:0-49988 GCF_040309905.1 Shewanella sp. CAL98-MNA-CIBAN-0140 | reverse complement strand
CGATACTAGCAGGACGCAGTCCGCCCTAGCAGCGAAGCGACACTAGCAGGACGCAGTCCGCCCTAGCAGCGAAGCGACACTAGCAGGACGCAGTCCGCCCTAGCAGCGAAGCGATACTAGTATCTCGACAAGCTGGGCCTGTATTTTGAGGTCGTTTGGGTATCACTTATTAACGACGATCTTTTGCGACACCGTTTGTGCCAGCATTCGTCATACTTTGAGCAAATTGATGACTGTGCGATACTTATGCTAATCAACTGCCGTTAATTAGGTCATCATGCCACAAGTCTTTAGTTACACTACTAAGTATGTACTGGATAAAACCTACTTTGAAGAATGCTATCAGCAATCAATTAATCCCAACCCATCACCAAAACGCTTTATTAAAACCACCATATTTGCACTGGTTGGCTTGGCTATTTTAATGCTCGATTCACTAAGCTCAGCAGCAATGAGTACTAAAGAAACCTACTATTTGGGCTACTTTTTCATTGGATTGGCCGTGGTAGAATTTTTGAGTATTCGCTTTAATAAAACCTGGTGGTTATGGCGTCAAATGATGAGTAAAGCGGCGGGTGAACATGTTAATCTTACTATCGATGATCATGGTATCAACAGTCAGTCTGCCCATGTTAATCAACAGATTTTGTGGACCGATGTGTATCGGATCATTGAAACCGATGTCGGATTTTTAATTAAACTACAAAAAACGACCACTTATTTATCTAAACGTTGCTTAGATGAAAACGCTATCGACTTTATCAATCAGAAACAATAATCAGAAACAATAATCAGAAACAATCATTAGAAACAATCATTAGAAACAATCATTAGAAACAATCATTAGAAACAGTAATTCATAATATCGTTTCGCTATCGTTACGCTAACGCCATGGCGACGCGCTGACGAATATCGGTGAGTAATTCAGCCTCAAACCATGGATTACGGCTAAGCCAAATATTATTACGCGGGCTAGGATGCGGTAAGGGAATATAACGAGGTCCAAACATGCGCCATTGCTGAACAGTTTCGGTTAATGTTTTCGGTTTATGGGTTAAATAATACTGCTGTGCATATTGCCCCACCAGCAATATCAACTGCACGTTCACTAAGTGCGGCAGCAATAAACCGTGCCATTTGGGTGCACATTCTGGCCTAGGAGGTAAGTCGCCAGACTTGCCCTTACCAGAGCCGGCATAACTGCCGGGGAAACAAAAGCCCATCGGCATAATGGCGATTTGCTTGGCATCGTAGAAAACCTCTGTCGTTACACCTAACCATTGTCGTAATCGGTCGCCACTGGCATCATTAAACAAAATACCTGACTGATGCACTTTACGTCCAGGGGCTTGACCAATGATCAGTATTTTTGCTTGCGGATCAATTTGCACCACGGGGCGCACGCCATCGACTAAACTTGATGCACAAAGCTGACAATTTTTGACTTGAGTCAGTAACGAAGCCATGTCCACTACTGCCTTACTGTTTGCATATAAAATCATAAAAAGCCCGTAAATTGTTATATCCACCGGAACTAAGAGGCAGTAATATTGGTCTAATAACAAAGTTCTCCCAAGAAGGAACAACCATGCAATCATCACGTCTCACCCATATCACTTTAGTCGCAATGTTAATAAGCAGTACAGCAATAAGTTTTAACGCTGCCGCCCTTCCCCAAGCGCCAATGGAAGATGTGTTGTCTTTAAAAGGGGCCTGCCAGCAAATTGCACTTGAAGATCAACTCCCAGAAAACGAAGTCGCGACATTTTTGCTTGATTGCGTGAATGACCAATTAACTGAAATGGGCTACGAACGCGTTGCTAGTCTAGATTAATAGTATCAACTAACCCGATAAAAAAACGCCGTTAAGGCGTTTTTTTAGTTGCGCTAATCGATCTTAAAACCCTTGGCACAATATCCCTATCGATGCACCTATGCCTACAAACCAAGACAACGAGCGTAATGTACCGAAGTTCAATAAATACAGAACATGGTAAACCAACCGCGCCACCACATGCACAATCGCTAAAAGCGCGACCAAATCGGTAACATTATTGGTGACTAACGCAGTTAATACTGCAATACCAAAAATGATCAGCGATTCAAATGCATTTTGATGCCCCGCTAATGCTCTAGCACCAAAACCGGTTAATTGAGCTTGCTGCTCCCGCGGATGATTATTGTCATATCGGCCCAATTTAGTCATTGCCATTGCTAACGGTACTTTTGCGGCATAAGGCAATAAAACGGCTATTAATAAACAAATAAGTATCGTCTGCATATAATCTGTCCTTAGTTATCAATTTTTTATTATGTGTTTGCTATGTGTTTTTTAACTCCGATTGAACCCGCTCCTTTTGGCTGTCGACATTGTATTGATCACAATGTGGGCAATACAGCGTGATCAATACAATGTGATCACATTCGCCGCTCAACACCGCATCAATAATAAGCCAAGTCATATCATGCTTAAGCATTTATTGAGCAAATCGTATCCAGTAAATCGTAAACTTTCTTTCTCTTTACAAATCAATCACAAGTTAACACATCTACAACATTTCAGTCACTAGTCTACACTTTACGTTGAAAGATTTTTGATCGCACCACGGTCAATACTAATAACGCCTAACGAGAATGATGGGTTTCATCCACGATAGTATCCATCAGCCTTGTCATGGGTAAACATGAATAGCAGTAAATATAATAACCACCAATGCAAGGAACACATCATGAATATTAAAGCACAAAGCAGCTTAACTGGCGCAGCATTAGCACTCGCAATGGCAAGCTTGTCAGGTCAGGCTATGGCTGCTGAAACAAGCTCTGCACCTATGGCTGCGGGTCAAACCGATTTAGTCCATTGTTACGGCGTTAACGCCTGCAAAGGCCATAACGATTGTAAAACCGCAGACAATGCCTGTAACGGTAAAGCAAGCTGTAAAGGTAGCGGGTTTGTTGGTATGCCATCAAAAGCCTGCGCTGATGTTGGCGGCACTCAAAAAGATGACTGGGTTGGCAAAGTGACCAAAGCAGATTTAGTCCATTGCTATGGCGTTAACGTATGTAAAGGTCATAACGACTGTAAAGGCGCAGATAACGCTTGTGGTGGAATGGCAAGCTGTAAAGGCTCTGGTTTTGTTAACACCACAGCAAAATCATGTGCTGACATTGGTGGCAAAGCCAGCTAATTCCGCTTAAATTTGTTGACTCTGTCTCTAATCTCTATTCAGAGTCATCAAATTATTTATATTACCGCGTCATAAACTTATTTATACCTTAGTGCCATTAACGTATTTTGATCTTAGCGCGAGCACATCTTTGCAGCGCGAATGCCAGTAACTAAGCAAATAACTAAGCAAATAACTAAGCAAATAACTAAGCAAATAATTAAGCAAGTAACTAGGTCCGTTACTAGGTCCGTTACTAGGTCCGTTACTAGGTCCGCAGAAATAGGATACCCCATGCCAGATACGCGTATTACAGAAGACTTTCTTGGATTTGGCTTAGGTTTGCGTACTGACCACTTCGAATATATTTTACAACACCAACCAGACATTGACTGGTTTGAAGTCCTGTCTGAAAACTACTTAGTGGCCGGTGGTAAACCCCGTTATTATCTTGAAGCGATTGCCGAACAGTATCCGGTGGTGATGCATGGCGTATCGATGTCGATAGGCAGTACCGATCCTTTAGATATGGATTATCTTAAAGCACTAAAAAAGCTCAGTAACGACATTCAGCCTAAATGGATATCCGATCACATTTGCTGGACATCACTCCACGGTGTCAACAGTCACGATTTACTGCCCTTACCTTATACCGAAGAAACCGTTAACCATGTGGCACAGCGAGTTAGGCAAGTACAAGATGTTCTAGGTCGTCGTATTTTACTGGAAAACGTGTCGAGTTATTTGTCTTACCAAGACTCGACCATGGATGAATGGGACTTTTTAAGCCAAGTGGCTGAAGCGGCAGATTGCCTGATTTTACTCGACATCAATAATATTTATGTCAGCGCCCGCAATCATCATTTTAATCCGCTCGATTATCTTAACAAAATCGACCCACGTCGAGTGCAGCAATTCCATTTAGCGGGTCACAGTGATTATGGTGATTACGTTATTGATACTCATGACCACGATATTACGCCGTCAGTGTGGACCCTATACCAAGCCGCACTTGAACGCTTTGGTGCCGTCAGCACCATGATTGAGCGCGATGCTAATATTCCAGCATTCCCCGCGTTATATAATGAATTACTTGAAGCTAAGCATATTGCTCAGTTAACTTTACCGGACCACCCAGCATTAGCCCGATCACACTTTGGCACTCGCACACTTAGCGAGACGAGCAAGCTCGCCTCAGCAAGCCCCCATCATGATTCACCGCAAAAAATCAGGGGATAGACATGAGCCGTTTAGCTGAAATACAACAGCAATTTATGCAATTTTTACTTTCTGATAAAGCAAATGATAACCATGGCCAAATTCAGTCGGTGATGCAAAAAAATGTGTCTGATCAAGCCGGGATCAGTGCCGAGATCCGTCTAGCCATTTATGCCAACGCTTATCGCATCCGTTTAAAAGAAACCATCGAAACCGATCATCAGATCCTAGGGCTGTATTTAGGCGATGATTTGTTCGACAAAATGGCCGCAGATTATACCCGCGCTTATCCTTCGAGTAATAAGTCATTGCGCCAATTTTGCGATGCACTGCCCGATTTTTTACAACAAGATGATTTTTTTAAACAGCACCCAATCATTGCTGATTTAGCCCGATTTGAACGCCGGTTGCTTAATGCGTTTGACGCAGCCGATAGCCCACGCGCTAGCTTTAATGACTTACAAGCATTACCGCCACAACAATGGCCTAATTGCTGTTTACGTTTTCATCCCAGCGTGCAAGTGTTTACTTGTCATAGTAATGCCGTTGAAGCTTGGCAAGCCTTAAAAATAGACACCCCGCCACCTGCGCCAGACTATTTGTCACCTCGTGCTTGGTTACTATGGCGCGGTGGATCTCGCTTAACCGAGTTTGTGTCATTGTCTGCTGAACAACATGGATTATTGCTCGGTTTTATTCAGGGAAACAACTTTGCCAACCAGTGTGAACACATGCTTGAATGGCATGACGAGCAGTCAGCGCCACTGATGGTATTACAAACCTTACAAGCTTGGTTTCAACAAGGGTTAATTCGAGCGGTAGTGAGTCGCTAATGACGTGTCAGGGTTGAGCAGGTAACCAGAGTTTGACGCTTAAGCCGCCTTGTGGGCGGTTTTGCATGCTAATCCGTCCGCCGTGGGCCTCAATAATTTCGCGGCATAATGGCAAGCCAATGCCAGTGCCAGACTGTTTGGTCGAATAAAAAGGCAATAACGCCTGCGATAATACTTCGCTCGACATCCCGCTGCCTTGATCATCCACTTTTATCAATAAACCCGCAAGCGGATGAATCGTTTCGTCAAAGCTCAGCGCCACATTATCGGCACTAGAGCCGGACTCATGGGCATTTTTAAGTAAATTAATCAGTACTTGTTCTAATTGCACTGCATCGAGCTTAATCGCGGTTTGCGGTAAGGCTGATAACAGACGAAACGGATATTGCTGCGCCAGCTGCTGGGTCATCTTAGTCCAATCAATCAGCTCTTTTTGTGGCAGTGGCAGTTTGGAAAACTGGGCATAATGGGAAATAAACTGACTTAAATGAGTGGTGCGATTTTCAATAGTATCAAAAATTAATTGCAGCTTATCATTATCTAAATGTTGGGTTAAAAACTTACCCGAATTGACCATGGAGGCAATGGGCGCGACCGAATTATTGAGCTCATGGCTGATAATTCGAATGACCTTTTTCCACACAGCCACTTCTTGACGATTAAGCTCTTTAGTCAGCTGTTTAAGTAGAATTAAATGGTGCTGCTGATTGTTTTGGGTAAAACGCCCCCGAGAAATATGCCAGGTTTCAACATCGTTACTATCAGCGTTATTATCAGCGTTACTACCAGCGTTACTACCAGCGTTATTATCAACATCATCCGAAGTGCTATCGCTGCTGCCCATCGAAAACAAGCCTTCTTGCTCACTGTTTAACGCCGTTTTAAGCGCATCGGGTAACGTGACGACAAGTTCTGGTAACAACATGCCTTCTACTTTGACACCCTGATTAAACAAATGCCTCGCGGCGCCATTCGCATAAATAACCCGTTGATTATCATCAATTAACAGCATGACATTAGGCGAGTTTTGAATCACCTTATCGAGCATTAACTCACGCTGATAAATAAACTGTCGCTCGCTGCGCAATTTTGCCGACGCTTGGTTATATAAGCTCACTAACGCATCTAACTGTGGCTCGCCGTAAGGATGCAGCGACACACTAAAGTCATTATCTTTAAAGTTAAGTAGACCGATTTCTAATGCTCGTAGACTGTCACTCAATCTGCGGGTAAGCCACATGCTGCAAAAATAACACACGGCCAGCATCACAATAATAGCCAGCCATAAGGTGTCGTCACCCAATGTAAGCCACACTAAAGCCCCTGACACTGAACCCAAAAGGCAGCTCAACATGTTACTGAGCAGCAATTTAGTGCGTAACGATAACATCATTATTTAGTTACCCTAAGGCCGTATTTCTCCATCCGGCGATACAAGGCTTGCCTACTTAAGCCAAAGGATTTTGCCACTCTGGCGATAACGCCATTATATTGCACTAAGGCATCTTCTATCTGTTGCTTATCTGGTTCGCCAATCGACTGAGTATCATCCATACCCTGCTCTCGTTGGCCAAAATGATGTTCAACGACAAGCGCATGCTGGGTAGCCGCGCCGCCATTAGCTATCGCCATCAAGCCAAAGTCATCAATCGTTAATTGTGGTGACTTGGCTAATAGCGCCGCCCTTTTGCAGGCATTTTCTAATTCGCGCACATTACCCGACCAACTATGATTAATTAACGCCTGCTGGGTCGACTTATCAAGGCTAAAATTAGCACCAATAAAGTGTTTCACTAACGGTAAAATATCATCTTGGCGTTGATGCAATGGCGGCACACTCAGTTCAATCACATTTAAGCGGTAAAATAAATCTTCACGAAAGCGGCCATGGGCAATGTCATCGGCCAAATCGGCATTGGTCGCACTAATCACCCGCACATTCACTTTGCGGGTTTGGTGACTGCCTAAACGTTCAAACTCACCGGTTTGCAGCACCCGCAATAACTTAACTTGACCAGACAAAGGCAAGTTGCCAATTTCATCTAAAAATAACGTACCGCCGTCAGCGGCTTCAAAACGCCCCATGCGGGTTTTATTAGCGCCCGTAAACGCACCGGCTTCTGCGCCAAACAGTTCGGCCTCTAATAAATCCATTGGTAATGCGCCAATGTTAACCTTAATAAACGGCTGGTCTTTTAATGGCGAGTTGGCCTGTAAAATATCGGCTATTTTGTCTTTTCCGGCACCATTAGGGCCGGTGATCATCACGGATACATCGGAGCGGGCAACTTGCAACGCCAAGTCAACACAACGCTGCATTGCACCACTACCAAAAATCAAGCCACATAAGTCGGCACCATTAATGGCCGACATTCGATCGCTGTGAATTCGACTTAGTTGGCTATTTTGCTGTGACAATCGATAAATAGATAATAAGTTACTAATGCTATTTAAAAGCTTAGCGTCATCCCACGGTTTACCCATGTAATCGGCCGCACCCGCTTTGACTAACTCGACAGCGGTTTCTAATTGAGTCCAGGCGGTCATTAAAATAATCGGTAAATTAGGCTGCAACTGACGCAAAGCATAAAACAGCTGTTTGCCCTCTTCACCCGAGGTGGTGTCGCGGCTAAAATTCATGTCTTGAATAGCCAAGCTGATCTCTTGCTTGGTGACAATCTCAATGGCCGCTTCTGGTGTGTGACAAAAAACAGCTTGGTAGCCATGCAGCTCAATCATTAGCGCAAGTGCTTGGCAAATTGGGTGATTGTCATCAACAATTAAAATAGTGTCCATTGCAGTATGCTTGCGTCCAATTAGGTTATCTCTAAACAACAGTATGTTTAAACGGCAGTATGTTTAAACAACATTAGCATGACGTAATAACAAATCGTCACGCTATCGTAAATAATTTAAATGAAAAATATCGCCATGTTAATCTCTTTACACACTGCGGGTCGCCATAGCCGGTGAAATATTGGCGGCTTTGGTGGCCGGCACGATGACCGCCAGCGTGGTAACCATTAACAAACCCATGACCGATACGATAGGATACATTATCGGCACCATAGGTAAGCTGTACAGCTTCATCAATTGCTGACCCAGCACGAGCGACAACAGGCCGCCTATCACCCCGCCAACAATACAAATTAAATAGTTTTCGATCATAAAGTATTCAATGATGTCACGCTTATTAGCGCCTAGTGCACGACGAGTACCGATTTGTTTAGTGCGACGTTGAATATTAAACATCACCATGCCCGTTAATCCTAGCGCAGTAATAAGTAGCAGTAACACCACCATAATACTCAGTACCGTCGCCATTAGTCGGTGATTACCGTAGGTAATGGATCTTATCTCTGACAGCGTTTGAAAGTTATCAAACACGCGATTGGGGTTTTCAGCATGCAATGCTTTGCGGATCGCTTCTTCTAACGCGGGAATATGCTCAGGTAACGCTCGCACCATGTAAGACTTGTTGCTACCATTGCCACCAAAGTCGATATTTTGGATCACGCTATATTCAAAGTTTTCATGGTCAACCCAAGCACCTTGCAACTTATCCACCACGCCAATAATCGTCACAGCTTGCTCACCTTGATATAGGGTTTTACCCAGCGGTGACTCATCGCCCCAAAAGGCTTTGGCTAAGGGCTGTGACACTAACGCCAGCATGCCACTGTCATCTAAGTTGCTATTGATTTCGTCGGCAGTAAAATTACGCCCGGCAATTAACTTAGCCCCCATCACATCCAATAAATGTTCATTGCCCAAGTAAAAAGCAAATCCAGGGGTACTTTTGGCCGTATCTGGATTAGGGCCATCAACATAACGGTCCATCCAGCCACTGTCGCTTAAAGGCAACATATTGCTGGAACTGGCATCGATGACGTTCGGTAATGAACGCAAAATGAGTTGATCAACCTGATTTTGCTTCGCATTATCGATGGCTGGGTCAAAGTTATACACACTAAATGTGAGTATTTGATCTTCAGCATAGCCAGACTCACGCTGCATTAACGACAAACGCTCGTTAATTATAAAGCTGGCATTGGCCACAATCGCAACAGAGAGAATAATCTGTAATAACAATAAAATTGGCGCACTTTTACTGCGTATTAAACTGGATAAAATCGGTTTAATATGTAACATGATGATGTCCTTATTGGGCTTTTAAATACACACTAGGTTTAGTGCGGCACACCACCCACGCAGGGTAAATACCAGCCAAAACCGCGGTAGAAATCGCTATTAACGGGGTGATAAACCACATACTGGCATCAAGTCCTGTCACACTTTGGTCCATGTCAAAATAGCTGTGCAACGCCGTCAACGAGCCCCACGCCCACAACAACCCGACCACGCCACCGATAAAGCCAATCATGCCCACTTCGACCATGTACTGACTGAAAATCTGTCCACGACTGGCGCCAATGGCACGACGAACGCCAACTTCTGGCGCACGCTTTAAAAATTTGGTCAGTAATAACCCGAGGATATTCACCAAGCACACACTTAAAAACAGTAAGCTTAATCCGACTAATATTTTGTTATCTTTAGGTACCACATTATTGTCTTCAAGCCATTTGTCGATATCACTGATTTGCACAGATTCTGCGGGGGTTTTAGCGGTGTCAGTAAATCGGCCAATGGCTCGTTGCTGCTCGACATAACGCGTTAACCAGCCGAGATAGCTTTGCTTTTTCTCGTCGGTGGCCAGCTCGGTCCAAAATTGAATCCACACTTTTTCAGACACTAATCGATCCTTGTAAGTCAGCATAGGTTCAAATTTCCAACCACTGGTATTGCCCCACACATCAAATTCTTCTTGGCCAGTTAACGAGAAAGGAATAAATATTTCTTCCGCGTCATTAAATGCGCCATTGAGAGGATCGTAGTATTTGGGCTGTGGATTCCAGTCATCAATCACCCCGACGATTTGGTAAGGTTTACGGTTTAAAAATACCGTTTTACCCACACTGTTTTTACCTTCAAAAAAGCGTAAGTTTAATTTTTGACTAATCACCACTTGATAAGCGGGGCGTAAATCGACGCTAGCATCCCAGTAACTACCATATAAAAATGGCACCGAAAAAATTCGGAAAAAGTCCCTATCGGTCACTCGAACACCGTTCAACACTGGCTCAATTTTTGGGTTGTCAGACTGCAGGGCTAAGCCAGTACGGTAAGTCGCTGCCTTAAGGCTTAATTCATTGTTATTACGTAAATTAATCGCATCGGTATAAGTGATATTTGCCATTAACTCATCCCACGTATCCAACCCTTGGCTCCATAACTGCACCGAGTTAATCACCTCACTGCGATCGCCCGCCGGATTATAAGACATGGTTTTGTAGACATTGAGCGTGGTGATGGTAATGCCGATACCAATCGAAATCGCTAACACCATTAACATTGATAACATTGGCGTTTGTCTAATGCTTCGCCACGCTAAATCGCAATAATAAAAAAACATCAGTATTCCCCTTAGCGGTTACGAGTGCCGGTGGCAGCGTGTTGATACATCGAAAAATCACATACTTGACCATCAACAATCTGAATATTGCGCTGAGCGCGGCGGGCCAATTCTGGGTCATGGGTCACCATGATAATGGTGGTGCCGTTTTGATTGATATTTTCCAGTAATTCCATCACTTGGCGTGCCATTAAGCTGTCTAGGTTCCCTGTGGGTTCGTCGGCGAGTAAAAACCTTGGCTCACCCGCTAATGCACGCGCTATCGCGACGCGCTGTTGTTGCCCGCCAGACAATTGGGTCGGTAAATGCTTCATCCGCGCACCTAAGCCCACTTGTTCAAGAGCCGATTCAACTCGGCGCTTACGCTCGCTGGCATTCATACCGCGATAACGTAATGGTACTTCGACGTTTTCGGCTAAATTAAGATCGGTGATTAAATTAAAACCTTGAAAAATAAAGCCGATTTTTTCATTGCGCACTTTGGCACTTTTGTTATCGCTTAAATTAGACACATTAACGCCATCAAGACGATACTCGCCAGCAGTAAACCCTTCTAGCAGACCAGCAATATTCAAAAAGGTGGTTTTACCCGAACCAGACGGACCGGTAACCGCGACAAACTCGCCTTCATTAACTTCAAGATTAAAATCGCGCAGGGCATGGGTTTCAACTAAATCAGTTTTGAACACTTTGCTGATGTTTTTCATGGATAACATAGTGACTTTCCTTGGTGAATTTGGGGTAACATCCCAGCGGCTATGGCTGCTAATGCAAGTGCTGCTAAACCAAATGCTGTTATGTTAATAAAAGGGCTAAAACTGTAGCTTAATGTGTGCAATTGAGCTGATATCAATATGTAAACTGACTATAGGGTTGTTATCCCACAGACGAGTCGATACCTGGCTGCTCATATCAATTAACTGCAAACTGACAGATAACCAGTCAGTATGATTATCAATACGATAAATAACGGCTATGGCCAAAAGAACCAGCGCGGCTAACGCAATAAATTGTCTACGTTGAGTGAATGTCATGGGATATCCTTACTCGATTAGTATTTGTAGTTATCGACTTACGCTGTCAGCTTAAGTTCTCGACCTGTTTATCAAATTAGTTATCGGATCTGAATCTTGGGTTCATTTTTAAAGGTTTCGGTGCCCGATATCACCCACACCTCACCTTCTTCACCCCCTTCAAGCACTTCAACTTGGCTCATACTGCGTGCGCCAAGCTTGACCGTTTTATGGCGGGCAACAGACTCACTAACTTGGTAGGCCACTTCACCGCCAAGGTTGAGAAAATCACCGCGCTTTACCATCAACACATTGGGGCGATTTTCCAGTAATACTCGGGCAGATAAACGTTGGTTTTGGCGCAAAGATAAGGTGTTACTGTCGGCAAAACGCACTCTGGCAGTCACTTCACGGTTGCGTACTTCAGGTGATATTGACGACAATTGCCCTACCACATTGACGTTGCCAAAGCTCAGCTCAACATCCATACCCAGTCCCAACTCATCAGCATAAGACTCTGGCACAGCCAGTTCTGCTTCAAAGGCCGTTAAATCGACTACGGTTAACATCGGCTGGCTCGCGCCAATACGGGCCTTTTGCTCCACCAGCCAATTACCAATAATGCCGCTAACAGGCGCAATAATATTGAGGGCATTGGCTTGGCGGGTTAACTCACTCACTACCAGTGCTTGGCGTTGTACTTCAAGGGTACGGTTTTTAATTTCAAAACTGAGGGTGTCGCGCATCAACTCGACTTCTTGCTGGGCGTGCTTATGCAGTAATTTTGCTTTGTGTAAGTCATCTTTGCTTTTTTCAAAATCGATTTTGCTGATCAAACTCGACTCAATCAATTGATCGCCACGACGGCTTTCGCGATCAGCGGCTTCTAAATCCACTTTCGCCATGTCTAATATCTGGCTCACCCTAAGCTGCTCACGGCGAGCATCCAACTTAGACCGCTCTAAATTACCTTGCATACCTTCAAGTAATGACTGCTGCTGTTGCAGCTCACTTTGCAAACGCGGGCTTTCAATCTTGGCCACCACTTGTCCCTGCTCAACTTCATCGCCGGGCAGACTGAGTAACGTCACCACACCTTCTTCAGTGCTGTATAAAATCGGCGCGTTAGCCGCCACAATTTTACCTGTGGTGGCGATATCACGAACCAAGGTGCCACGGGTTAGCGTTGCTAAGCGTAAGTCAGCACCATCAACTGAACGCACTGAGCTGTCATGGCCTAAACTTGCCCACACCAATGCACTCATCAAAATAGCACCGCAGCCTATTATCAAGGGTAAGCGCAACTTATTGCCTAACTTCGGCGCGATAACGGTATCTTGGCTACTTGTGTCTTTAATCATCTCAGTTCCCCAGTCGGTGCTGACAACACACACCACTTCACGTATATACCAAGGTAAAGCACAAGCCATGCCAATAGTTATTTATTGTTATTTTTCATAATGATAAGAATTAAAAAAGATAGCCGAACAGCATAAAAGTGTCCGCGGACAGCTTTAAAACTGTCCGTTCAATAGAAAAGTGTCCGAGCGGACACTTTTTGTTTTATGGATATAGGGGGGTTATCTACTTCGCGAACAGAAACGATTGATGCCTGTAGGTAATATATTTAATAGTGATTAAATCATTTTTGGACAGAAACGAGCTAAATCTTTGGCTTTAGTTAATGAGATTTGAATGAGAGAAAGTATGGCAATTGAATATCCGCTAACGCCCATAATAACAGGCGAAACATTGTGGTCTAAAATACGAGCGAGATAGCCCACTGTTTTTAGTCTTTGCTAATTTGACTTGTTATGAATCAGCTTTACGAGAAATTCTAAGAAATGTTTCACCAATTTCGTCTGAAAATTCTTTTAATAGATTCATTAAAACAATGTGGTCTATATTTGGTGCAATTTTTAGTAAGTTCAATGTGACTTGCATTAAGCTTAATGCTGTTGCATGAGCAGGATCTGTCATGCCTGAGTTACTTTGACCAACAACTAAAATATCATCATTACATTCAGTTAATGCCAACCGATTTCTTGTTCCTTTTGATCCAGCATGAATATTTTGGCTAGCCCATTTATAATATGGACGCATATGGTCAAGACCAACGTCTTTTTCTAGTGAAGCAAAACCAATCGTTCTTGGTTTTCGCTCTGTGAAAAAATGAGCAGCCCAGCCATAATGGCACTCGAAGCCCTTACCAAACTTTTTGATTGCATTGTCATATTCTCGTTTACAGGCATCGATAATAGATTGATCTGGAGCTTTTTCTTGTAGCCTATCTTCATATTTTTTGTGCTCTTTCATGCCGTCATATGAATCAATAATATCGTGAAAATAAAAACGTCGAGCACACTCTTGACCATGCTTTTCAATAAACATCGCAGTTACATTCACCTCATGCAACGCTCTCCATCTAGCGTGTGCTGCATCAGCAAAACCATTTTTCAGCAGACATAAAATTTCATTTGCGATATGGCATGCTCTTGCGTGATGCCTGACTAAAATATCAAACTTAAGATCATTTTCTTTAACTGCTAGTGGTCTTTGCTCAGTGTTTACACTCTCACCAGCTTCAGTGCAAATGGCTATATGGGTTTCCAATAAATCAAAAGCATCTTTCCATCTAGCTTCATTACGTTGAGTAAAAGAAGAAAATTGTTCTCTTCTTTCTTTTAGCATTTGATTGGCCGTACTTTTCAAAGAGGTTCGAAGTGATACTGTTAATTTTGGAGTCAGATTTTCAATCATGTTTTCTACATCAAGTTCCTCTGCTTTTTCAGGATTTGACATGCACTCCTTTTCAAGCATTTCCATAAACTCTTTTTGAAAGATATCCATACAGCTCCTGATTCATAACGCCCGCGTAATTGACGCGAGCTTGCGAGCGTCTTAATTGACGCGTTTGATACGTGTTTACAGCGTGGGATATACGAGCTTTTCATTATGATTGTGCGCATCATCTTCCCAAACTATGCGAATAACGTGCTTACTTTTTGTTCCCATGTGAACAGATGCGATCAACTCTACAGACTGAAACCTTTCCATAGATTCTAGGGGAAACTTTTCATCTACATCGGATTGTATAAGCACATCATTGCCTTCGGGAAACTCTAGCCTAATATTTCGTGCAGTGGCGGTCCCCTTGTTCCAAACCTTTAGCCTGTGCTTGCTGCTGCCTAGTTTTACAAATGAAGCACCTAAATCAGCTTTTTTAATACTTACAGCTTCACTCTCTTCCTTTTCGAGCAACAGGTTATTTAGCTTTTCTTGGCTTTCGATAAGGGATTTCTGTTTTTCATTGAAACTGGTAGTACGCCAAGTTGCATAAGCTGACATTAGTAGTGCAAAACCAGCAATAATGTCACCGACATCTACTGTTACAGGCATTATTTAATCCTTATGTTTTTGCTGCCTCTAAAGGCTTTCTTTAGCGAAGCTTTAAGCTCCTTTGCTAGATCTTCAGTAACTTGCTTGCCTATTTCAGAAACATGCTCTTGAATATTTTCACTGTTTTCGTGAATTAGCTCGTCCTTGGTAAGTTCACGACCACAAGAAGCACATGTAGCTAGCTCAATGGTCTCATCAACGCCTTGCTCATATTCATAGTCAGTGCAACCACAAGTGGGGCATAGCAAGCCAATACTTCTTTGATACTTTTCATCCTTCATAGGTTAACTCCATCCTTATTGGGCACGTAACTTTGTATAGTGCGCATGCGCGTTTACCTCATTAGATCAGTAAAAACGCGAATTACTAAACTACTGTATTTTATCAACTTACCAGCTTTTTGTCTGATATACCATTAGGCTAAACGCCTCATGAGCAGTCTCCAGGCCTATTATCTAAATCATCAATAACCTAAATGACTGACATTACAAATCAATTCTATATCTAACAAGGGTAAACGCGCACAGTTCACGCTTTTTTCTTCCAGAATTCGACGAATAACCAATACGACTGTGTAAAATAACAGGTAAACAGCATTAACCACACATGGCGAAAATCTGCTTTTTCAATTAAGGAAAAGCCTGCGGAGGGAAGTGTGAGTTTTGAGACTGACAATAGTGGCGAGCATAAGTTTTTCTATGGAAAAGTAAATGCAGTAAATCGCTAATGACTAAGAGTGGAAACACGTTTTGGGGCATAAACGTGTCAGATATACTGACTTTAAAAGGGACAAATTCAACTCTGAACTTGAGGCCGTTGAAGAAAATAGCGTGAGCCTGACAGGACGTCAGGCTAGCTTTCGTTGGCCAGGGATGGCCTATCGGAAGCGTTAGCATTTTCGAATAAGTCCGAAGACGGTTACAAATGAAGTTAAAAGCTGGATTAATCCCCATGGCGACCTTTTCGCTGTTTGAAAATGTTGCGGGGCGGCTGGGAGTTCCAAGAGGGAATAGCCGTTGATTTCCTCTTGGTCTGGTGTGGGCGAAGCGCCACGACGTTAGTGGCCACAGGCCATAATTACATACTATTTGGCCCGTGCAGGGTGGAACCCTGCGATGTTAATTCAAACGGAGTTTGAAAAATCTGGTGTGGGAGAAGCGCCACGACGTTAGTGGCCGCAGGCCATAAGTACAACGTATAAAAAAACAAAGCTGAATTCCGACTCAAAAACATTGCCGGAATGACAAAGTATTTGGCCGGTGCAGGGTGGAACCTTGCGATGTTAATTCAAACGAACTTTGAAAAATCTGGTGTGGGCGAAGCGCCACGACGTTAGTGGCCGCAGGCCATAAGAAACAGTGCCAAACGCACCAGTTCAATAATCTACCCTCTTACTTTATCTAACGCCCCACAAACCGCATTAACGCCTTGAATCGCCCTTGGGGTTGCACGATGAAGTAAATCGGCATCAAACTGATAAATATGGTGGTTTTTTACCGCGGGTAATTCAGGCCAATCGGCCCAGTTAATGCCTAATACATTGCCTTCATCTTGGCTTTGTAAAATCACTTCTGCACCAGTTAATAACACATTCTCAATACTGATTTGCGGGTACTCACTCGCAGCGTCATAAAACACATTTTCACCGTGGCACACTTCAATAAGGTGTTGGATCCAACTGCCTTTTGCAACGGTCATTAGTGGTGTAGACCATAACTGATAAAACACTTTGACTGCAGGTTTGGCTTGGTTTTTTAGCCTGATTTGGGCTAGTTGTTGACGATAATCTGTCGCCACTTGCTGCGCTTGCACCTCGTTACCCGTCAGTTTACCGAGCGCTTCAAGATCAGTGGCCACATCGGCTAAGTTTTTAGGGTCGCTATTAAACAGGGTAAAGCCTAAATCACGCAACTGATTAATGTCGCCCTGTTTGTTGCCACTTTGCCAAACGATGATCAAATCTGGATTTAGCTCAATCACCCGCTCTATCTGAATACCATAATAGCCACCAATACGGGGAATATCTTTAGCCGCTGCGGGATAATCTGCATAATCAGTGGTGGCTAAAATTGACTCCCCAGCACCAATAGCAAACAGCATTTCAACCCCATGAGGTGACAAGGCAATAATCCGTTTGGCTGGTGGCTTTTGTTGTTGAGCTTGTACTGAAGTGAGTTCAGCCCCAGGTAAAATCAACGACACCGACAATAATCCAATGACAATGCTCAGCGATAAAAATAGACGCAACAAGATGTTTTCCTTAATACCTGATGTTAATTAAAAGCGACGAATCAAAAGTGGCTAATCAACCAGTTTATCGGGCCAGCCATAGTTATCAATGTATTTTACTAAGTTTTGAGGCCGGTAACGATCGTCATTTAACCAACGGGTTTTAACCGATTGATGGATCTGTATTAGCGAAAGCTCAGACTTAAGTGCGGGCTCAAGTACAGGGGCTACTTCACGGTAAAAACGCTTTTTGATCCGATAAAAACTGCGATACGAATCTTCAATATCAGCCATAGGGTTAGGCAACAATGTATCAGCTAAGTGCAATTCTACCGTTAAATCAAATGCCATTGCTTGGCTAATCATCCACTGCAATCCAATGTCCGACAAGGTACTACCGTCTGAATTGGGCGCAACACTACCACCAATATTACTGTGGGCGCCAGCAAACCACACTTGCTTGATATCAATGCCACTTCGGGGTTGCCAAAGTGTCGGTTCAAAGTCGCTGCGATGTTCATCAAGCGCCAGCGCGTGGCGCGCCACCTTTACATTACGGCCAAGTTTAGTGTCGTAAAACTCATCTTTGTCTTCAAACAGGCCTAAAAAAGACACCGGGATCCCCATGGCTCCGACTGTGTCCCACACGCCAACAAACGCCACATCACGTGATGGATGAGAATGCTGCTGACGAAACTGCAGCGAACGTTCACCATCTGGAGCGAAGGGTTTAGTTTTCATTTTATAGTGGTCAAAGGCTTGCTGGATAAGCTTGGCATCTGGCCGAGTAACAATACCGCAATTGTTAATTAGGCCACACAAACAACGCACTGTATAAGCACCTCGGCTAAACCCAAACAAATATATTTGGTCACCAGGGGAATAGTTTTGCACTATGTAGCGGTAAGCATCCATAATATTTTTATGCAGCCCTCGCCCCGTCGCGCCGCCAATCATCGAGTCATAGTAGGAACCAATCCCCCAATCGTAAAACACCTGCTGGGGCACACCATCATCGGCAATAGGCTTTATCGCTCTGGCGAGTTTAAGCACATTAGTGGCGTGATCTTTTTCAAGATCTTTTTCTGGCCGATTCCAGGTGCCATCGGCACAAATAATAATTCGTTTGTTCATATCAATCCCTGACGCTCCAGTGTAAATAATCCCATAAAGCATAATAGACTAAATGCCTATTTTCACCATCGTCAAAATAACCAATACTCGAAAGCTCACTTAAATTGATTCGAGTAACTGACCATGCTAACAGCAGAACAAAGTGTATTAATGATTGTGGACGTACAAGGTAAGCTCGCCCAAGTGATGCAGCAATCGGCCCCGCTACACCAAAAACTTGGCATATTAATTCAAGGTGCACAACTATTTGATATTCCGATTATTTGGTTAGAACAATTACCCGATAAATTAGGCCATACTAGCGAAGAACTCTCACAATTGTTGTCGCAAACCACACAACCCATCGCTAAAAAGCATTTTAGTGGCTGGCACTGTGAAGAAGTAAAACAACAACTTAACTCATTAAAACGTCACAACGTGATCCTAGCCGGTATTGAAACCCATGTTTGCGTTTACCAAACCTGCCAAGACTTATTGGCCAACGACTATCAAGTGCATCTTGTCGCCGATGCGGTGTCATCTCGGGGTACAGACAATAAAGTACTTGGAGTGCAAATGATGCTCAATGATGGCGCTAAACTCACCAATGTTGAATCATTGCTATTTGAACTACAGCATGTTGCCCAAGGCGATCGCTTTAAGGCCTTACTGAAATTGATAAAGTAGCCATAGGTTGCCAGTGTGGGTATGATGTTAAAATAAATATAACAATAACATCATACTGCTATGCACCCATTTGATCGACCCATTATTATTTTATCCGCGCCCCGTTCTGGCAGTACCCTGTTGTTCGAGGTGTTATCAAAAAGCCAGTCAATATTCACTATTGGCGGGGAGAGCCATGCGCTGATTGAAACCATTCCTAAACTGAATATTGCCTACCGTCAATTTAGTTCTAATGCCTTAACGGAACAGGATATTGATGCCGATTTACGTCAGCAATTATTGCACCGTTTTAGCAATGCGCTGCAAGATAACCAAGGCAATAAGCCCGAAAGAAATAGCGATGCGAGTATTCGTTTTTTAGAGAAAACTCCCAAGAATAGCTTACGAGTCGATTTTTTTAATGCGCTATTTCCTGACGCCTTGTTTATCTACCTCGTCAGAGAACCTAAAGAAAATATTAGCAGTATTATGCAAGCTTGGCGCTCGAATAAGTTTGTCACTTACCCTAACTTACCGGGGTGGGATAAACACAATTGGTCGCTACTGCTTCCAGAAAAATGGCAACAGTTAAATCAGCAACCATTGCAGGCTATCGCCGCGTTTCAATGGCAAGCGGCTAATGAAGCGATTATGGATTCATTGCAAAAGATCGACAGCAATCGCTGGTGCATGGTGTCTTATGATCAATTAATTGCCAACCCTGCGAAAACCGTTAAGCAACTCTGTCAATTTACCGGTACGGATTTCGACCCAGCTTTAGCGCAATTATGCAGTAAGCCATTAGCGCATTCTCGCTACACCATATCGACACCCAAACCCAATAAGTGGCTCGAAAACTATCATGACATTGCCAAAATTTGGCCGAGTACTTCTACGACACTGAACAAAATCAATCATCATTTACACGAACGCGGTCATCCAATATATGACACTCAATGGCAGCATCACGACATTGCTGAGCCAACCGTGCCATTAGCAAAACCGCAAGCCGCACCATTAACAAAGCCATTAACAAAAGACGCTATCTATAATAATGTGGCTCGTAACAGTCCCTGCCCTTGTGGGTCTGGCAAACGATTTAAACAATGCCATGGTGCGTTAAGCTAAACAGCAGAGAGCCAAATTATGAAGTTACCCCATGAGTTTTATCAGTTACCTTTTAGCTTTGATGTTGGTCAATTAACCAAAGAGATCGAGCAATTTACCGAATCAGATTGGGTGACTCATCATGAAGGTTTTCAAGGCAATTCTGCCATTCCGTTAATCTCGGTCAACGGCGAATTTAATAATGACTTTAAAGGGCCAATGAAGCCCACATTGGCGCTAGATAAAAGCCCTTACATCAAACAAATATTAGCCTCATTTGGCGAAGTACTCAGTCGTTCACGCTTAATGCGTTTAGCCCCTGGCGCACAAGTACCACTGCATTCAGACATCAATTATCATTGGTATAAACGCGTTCGCGTACACATTCCTATTACCACCACCGAGCAAGTACAGTTTTTTTGTCATGACAAACAAGTCCACATGGGTGCGGGTGAGTGTTGGATTTTCGACTCGTGGAAACATCACAAAGTGGAAAATAACAGTGACCAGTATCGAGTGCACTTAGTGATAGACCTTGCTGGTTCAAGCCAATTTTGGCGCACTGTTTTTCAACACTCGCGCTCAATCGTAGACGATCAATCAACCGCATTAAGCAGTCAATTCGTCGGCTTTAACCCAAACTCACCTGCAACATTCATCACTGAGCAATTTAATTCCCCGCTGATCATGCCTGCGGCAGAGGTTGAATATTTAACCAATGAGCTGTTAACTGAAATTAATCACAATGCCCAAAACACAACTGAAGAAGTGAGTGCATTTAGGTTACTGATGGCTGAGTTTGTTGCCGATTGGCGGGTGTTATGGCTGCAATTTGAGTGTACTAAAGCCGGTTGGGCGCATTATCATGCCCTGCGCCAGCAAACCATGGTCAAAGCCTCCCAATGCGCTAAGTCGCTGCAACTAATGCATTCGGGCTCGGCGATAAAAGCCTTCGAACAATTGGTTGTCGTGGCGTGTATGAATATTGAACTAAGTGAACAATATCAAGGTAGCAACAAATCGGCAGCCGAGACGCCTAACGTCGTCGCCAAAAGTGGCGTTGGTAAAAATCACCCCGCTAAAGCGGCGACGGCAACAACCGCCAGTCCTATCGCGGCACCACAATCACGCAACAGTCCTTGCCCATGCGGCAGCGGCGAACGCTATAAAGCCTGCCACGGTAAAGTGAGTTAGCATTAATCCTAATCAGATAAAATGGCGCCTTATTGGCGCCATTTTATTAACCAAAAAATTGCTGCGATGCTTTTTTGGCAATCGCATCAAGTTGCGCAATTTCCGCCGCAATAAAAGGCTGGTACTTAGCCGCTTGACCAATAGCCTTAGGGTTCATAGGCTGCCTAACCTGACTGGCACTGGGCGTTAATACGGCGCGATCTGACTCATAAAAAGTAAAGCATTGCGCCTGAGTAGTTAAGCCACAATAGTCCAGCATGCGCTGAATTTGCGAGTCTGGTTCACGCACCAGTTGCTCAAAACACACATGTAATATCTCGTTCGGGTACAGTTTGTCCCAATGCGCCATGATGTCTAAATAATGCTGCCAGTAACTGGTTATTCCCGTAAACGAATACGAATAATCGTGACCAAAACTGAAAAACTGCTTAAACACGCTCAAACCATTGTCGACCGTGTTACGCACCACGTTAATGATTTTTGCTTGGGGAAATAAGCTTTTAATGAGGCCAATATGCAAAAAATTATTCGGATTTTTATCAATCACATAAATCGGTGCCTCGGTAAAATAATGATCCACTTCGGTTAAATAACGTTGGCGGAACTGCATAATCTCATTAGCAGAAAGCTGGCTTAATTGAGATTGATAATCGCCCGACATGTCCATTTGTAGCGCAAATCGCTCCATAAATGGTAACTCATCGGTAGCACCTACCTCACTATGACAGGCTAAAATCTGTTCAACCAAAGTGGTGCCAGAACGCGGCATCCCGACAATGAAAATGGGCGTTTGGCCAGTTGTCGGTAAACTATCAATATGTGGCGACGGAGTATGTCCAAGTAAAGACAACACAATTTTAGCGAACAAAGGCTGCTTAAATGGCCGATAAACCGCCATAATTTGATTGGCTAATAACATCGACTCACAGGCTTTATCGATTTGCTGATGTTGTTCATAGGCTTTACACAAGGCGAAATAAACTAACGCCTGATTTTGCTTACTGAGCGACGCGTCCGAAGCAAAGTTTTGTAATAACGCTAAATCATTAGCGCTAAATCGATACTGCTTTAAATCAGCTAAGCTCCAATAGCCAACACCGACTTGCTTTGGGCTTAATTGAATATACTGATGATAAAAATTAGCCGCGCGCTCAGTATCACCTTTCGCTTTATAAATATGACCTAAATTGAGCTGCACCGCTGGCTCTTCAAAATCGTGTTCCACACACCATTCAAAACTGTGTTCAGCTAATGCCATATCGGCCACTTTAGTCGCGACTAGCCCCAGTTTATAACGGTATTGGCCGACCTGTGGTTGCAGATTAATTAATTGTTCTAAATAACCTTTAGCCGAGAAAAAGTCTTGTTTCACTTCAGCTATAGCCAGTAACCCCGTCAACACTGAAACCGTATGAGGTTCAATCGATACAGCGCTAACAAAATAGCTTTCGGCTTGGGCATATTGTTGCTGCTGTAAATGAATGTGGCCTAATAATGCTAGGGCGCCAACGTGCCTATCATCACGCTTAACCACTTTACGAGCATATATTCTGGCCGACGAATAATTTTTAGATTTAAACAGCGATTCCGCTTGGCTCAAATATTGATTAATAATACTCAAACGAGGGTCCTTTTCTTATTATTAGTTTATGAGTCCCAATAACATTAACATAAAATACCGCTATTTCTGACTAGGGCATCAGCGCATATTGAACGAAATAATCAACTTAAGCGTACAATGACTACATGCGTTCCCCATTTACGCGACACAAGTGAGTGATGATGAAAAATAATGAAGCCAAAGTGCCAACTAGCCGTTTATCTCGATTATCAAAAATGGGTGGGCTGGCTTCACGCCTAGCGGGTAACGTCCTGTTTGAAGGCGCAAAACAGTTTAGCCAAGGCAAATCACCATCAATGCAACAACTGATGATGACCCCAACCAACATTGGCCATGTAGCAGACAAGTTGTCACAGCTGCGCGGCGCCGCGATGAAAGTGGGTCAAATGTTGTCAATGGATGCGGGCGATCTCGTGCCTCCCGAGTTAGCAGACATATTCGCAAAACTGCGTTCAGACGCTAAAGCCATGCCACATAAGCAATTAACCCATTTATTAGTTGAGCATTGGGGCCCAGACTGGCTTGCTCCGTTTGCTCAATTTGAATTACGCCCATTTGCCGCGGCCTCTATTGGCCAAGTGCATTTAGCCTATTTAGAGACTGGCGAAAAACTGGCAATCAAAATTCAATACCCAGGTATTCGAGACAGTATCGACAGCGATATCGACAACGTTGCCACATTATTAAAAGTCTCACGCCTTATTCCGGCAAACGTTAAACTCGATACCTTATTGGCTGAAGCTAAAGCACAGCTGCATAACGAAGCAGATTATCACTTCGAAGCACAACAAATAGCACTTTATCAGCAGCAATTGGCCGACGACCCAAGCTTTATTGTGCCCAAGGTGTATAAGCAACTCAGTAATGACAGTATTTTGTGCATGCAGTTTGTCGAAGGGGTGGCCATTGAGTCATTAGCACAATCACCACAAGAGGTGCGGGATCAAATTGCTACCACGCTAATGGCCTTGTGCTTTAAAGAACTTTTTGAATTTAAATTAGTCCAGTCTGATCCTAACTTTGCCAATTTTCAATATCAAAAAGATACTCAAAAAATCGTTCTATTCGACTTTGGCGCTACGCGAGCGATCAGTGATACGTTATCAGATGGCTACCTAGAGCTCATGCTAGGAGCCGCTGATGAAGACAAGACTAAAATGACCGCTGCAGCCAAGCAAATTGGCTTTTTTCAAGATCAAATTGATCCCGCCCAGCAACAATTAATTATTGATATTTTTTATCAAGCTTGCGAGCCACTTCGCTTTGACGGGGATTACGACTTTGGCGAAAGTAATTTAGCTAAACGCATTACTCAAGCAGGTAAAGTCATGAGTACCCAACAAAATGAATGGCATACCCCACCAACCGATGCTATTTTTATACATCGAAAATTGGCAGGTATGTATTTACTGGCAGCAAAACTTAATGCCAAAGTGAACGTAGCAACATTATTTTCTGTTTATCAAACTCAAACCAATGATAAGCCTGTGTAACATGCCTACGTTGATTTTTATTTTACTCGCCATTCACTCAGGCATATATGGACATTGCTATGATTAACCGTTACTTAAATTGCTCATGGCGAACGATATGCTTACTCGTATTGATGCTCTGCTCATCAAGCTATGCTCATGAAGCGAAGCAAGACTCCACAATAAGCCAAACAGCACAACCTAACCTTGAAGGCCAACTAAGTGTATCTAAACTTGCTGATGGGGTGTATTTGCATCATTCCTATATGAATGTCAGCAATTTTGGCTTAGTCGAAGCCAACGGCCTTATCGTGGTTCAAGATAAACAAGCCTTTATCATTGATACCCCTTGGACAGACAGTGATACCGCTAAACTCATCGACTGGATAACACTGAAAGGCTTTACCCCTGTCGCCAGTATTTCAACACATTCCCACCAGGATCGTGCCGGTGGTATCGGTTACCTTAACAGCCAAGACATTTCGACTACCGTGTCTGAAACTACCCAGCAAATTTTAGCAAAAAATGATCAACCAATAGCTAAAAACACCTTTGCAGAAAAACAGTACATTATGCAAACGGATTTAGTCGAAGTGTATAACCTCGGTGCGGGCCATACCCTTGATAACCTTGTGGTATGGCTACCAACACAGCAAATATTATTTGGCGGGTGTTTGATAAAATCACTTAATGCAACCACATTAGGCTACACTGGTGAAGCCGACATGCAAGCTTGGCCATTAACTGTTGCCAAGGTACAAGCCCAATTCCCTCAAGTGAAAATGGTGGTGCCAGGTCATGGCGAGATAGGTGACAAATCATTACTGAACCATACTATCGCGTTATTAAACCCCAAATTTGAGCTTAACTAAGCTCAATGTTAGACAATAAAAACACATCAATAAGATAAACCCGTCGAGAAGATATAGATGGGGCAAATAACCATTGAATTCAGTTGAGTTCATACAAGGAGAGTTACCATGTTTAGTCACATTATGATCGGCGTTAATAACATCGATGCATCAAAAAAATTCTACGATGCAATTTTAGCAACATTGGGCCACGCCGCTGGCAAAATTGATGACAAAGGTCGGTGTTTTTACATGACGCCAACGGGTATATTGGCATTAACTAAACCCATTAATGGTGAGTCAGCATGTCATGGCAATGGCACGACTATCGGTTTTGCCGCTGAAACACCCGCATTGGCTGATGCATGGCATGCTGCAGGTTTAGCCAATGGCGGCACAGGCTGTGAAGATGCGCCTGGGGTACGCTCAGGTCCAGCGTTTGACTTGTATTTAGCTTATCTTCGCGATCCAGATGGTAATAAAGTTTGTGCCTTGCACAGAGTGGCTAAAGCCTAAGTCGTTTTGGGTCTATAGCCTGAGCTTGCGATGAGAGAGCTTTTTAAAATATTATCCCGGCGGTGTTTATCCGCGGGGATTTTTTTTGACTATTTATATCCTATGTCAGCAAGTGTCTCCAAGGTGATAGGAACTAATACCAAACCTGCAATGCACTTATAGATGCATCACAAACCGCTACGGGGTAAAATAGCGACCCTTTTGTACTGTGAGTGTGTGTAATGGCTGTTAACGACCCGTATTTTATTCCTTTTAATCACAGTATTGCTGAGCACAGCCAGCCTGAGTCGTTTACCTTTCCGTTCTATTATCAGCCACACCCAATATGTTTGCAGGCTGCTGAGCAGTTGCAACAAGACTTACTTATATCAAACCCTTGGCAACATAACTTTGGCTTAGACAGCGTAAACGATCGCGGTATGGTGATTGGTAAAATGTTTGGTGTGTTGGTGGTAAAAAATCCTCAAGGGAATATCGGTTTTTTAGCAGCTTTTTCGGGTAAATTGGCTGATAAAAATATCTTGCCACCGTTTGTGCCGCCAGTATTTGACATGCTAACCCAAGACAGTTTTTTTAGTGCCGAGAATAAACAGATTAATCAAATTAATCTGTCGATTAGTCAGCAACAAGCCAATCCATTACTGGCGACGCTAACCGCGAAATTACATCAGCAACAACAGCAATCTGCCACCGAACTTGAGCAGCAACGCGGTTTAATTGTGGCAAGTCGCAAACAACGAAAAATAGAGCGTGAGCAAGCAGATTCGGCATTAGCGCTATCAAACATAAGTGCCGATGAGCATAAAAGATTGTCGATTGAGTTAAGCCGTCAAAGCGTGCAGCAAAAGCACCAGCTTAATGGGTTAAAGCAGCAATGGCAGACGCAAATAGACGCGACACAATCGCAACTCGGTAGCCTGCAACAACAGATTAAGCAGCTTAAATATCAGCGTAAACAACTGTCTAATGGCTTACAAAAAAAGCTATTTGCCCAGTATCAATTTTTAAATACCTTAGGTGAAGCGCGAGATTTAAACGATATTTTTAATGATGCTCCCAATCATTTACCGCCCGCTGGGGCTGGCGAATGTGCGGCACCTAAGTTGCTGCAATATGCGTTTAGCCATCAATTAACCCCCATTGCCATGGCGGAGTTTTGGTGGGGGTCATCACCTAAATCTGAAATCAAACAACATCAAAACTACTACCCTGCTTGCCACGGAAAATGCCGCCCGATTTTGACTCATATGTTAACAGGCATGCAGGTTGATGATGACCCGTTACTGATTAATCCAGGTAAAGACTTACCGATTGATATTATTTATCAAGATGAGGCGATGGCCATTATTAATAAACCCGCTGAACTGTTATCGGTTCCGGGTAAAAACATTACCGACTCGGTATTTAGCCGCATGCAGCAACAATATCCTAATGCAACCGGGCCATTAATTGTCCATCGCCTCGATATGTCGACCTCTGGTTTAATGGTAATAGCGCTCACCAAAGAGGCCAATAAAGCCCTGCAACAGCAGTTTATTCAGCGCGTTGTCACCAAACGATATATTGCCCTCATTGAAGGTGCGCCGGACCAAGATGAGGGCGACATTAGCTTGCCGCTTAGGGTTGATTTAGACGACAGGCCAAAGCAACTCGTGTGCTATGAATACGGTAAGCATGCCCAGACATTTTGGCAGGTGTATCAACGTCAAGGAAAACGCACTTTACTGCATTTGTATCCTAAAACAGGTCGCACCCACCAGTTGCGCATCCATTGCGCTCATCATGACGGATTGCACATGCCGATTGTGGGCGATGATTTATACGGGGTTGTCGCTAATAGACTGCATTTGCACGCCCAGTATTTAGGCTTAAATCACCCGGTGAGCGGCGAAGCAATGGTGTTTGAAGTAAAAGCCGATTTTGAATAATGGCTTAACAGCAAAGCGCTTTAGTTTATTGCCCACAGCACTAAGCCCACAGCATTAGGCCAAAGCATTAAGCCAAAGCATTAAAAACAACAAACCGATATTGGGTCAGCAATATCGGTTTTCATTGTTAACTCGCGTTGATGATGACTTACGCTAACTAGAACTGACGAGGCTGCTCTTCTAAATGCATTTGCTCAACCAAACCTTGACCCGTTCGTTGCTGATACTGAGATTCAGCTTGCTGCATTCTAGTGCGACCGTTGGTGAGCATATTTTGACCTTGTTCAATGGAACTCTGGCCTTCTGCTAGGTTGGTATTACCGTCTTCGATAAGTTCTTTACCGTCAGCATACATGTCGTCGGCATCTTCCCAAAGATCGGCAATATCATCTAATCGTTCAACTAATACCAGTGCTCGTGCGCCATTTTGAGCACCGTTTAACGTGCTCGCCATCAATTGAAATGCGACACGGTGTTGTTGTGCCGCTTCTTTGGCAACGATAATCAGCTTTTCACCTTCACGGATTTTCGTATTACCTTTGCCGATCAAATTCCGGCCATCAACTAACAAGCTACTGCCATTTTTAACGTCTTTTTGACCTTGTTCCCATTGCTGGGACAAGTCGAGGTGTTGCTCACCTTCAGCTTTCACTTTGGATGCAAAATTATTTTGCGTTGCTGCACATCCAGATAGGCAAACAACACTCACAACCAACAAACTGCACAGCACAGCTCTCATGTAAACGCCTCTATAAATGTGGTGGAGAAAGCGGCACAATTAGATAACCTCGTCACTAAAATAGCAAGTACTGAGACGGATTAAATTTGGTTAATAAAGAGTTAATTGAATAGCGTTGATCGCCTCTAGAGATACATAAACGTAACGTTTGGTCTCTCTAATATAGAACCTCTATCCGTTAAGCATAACAGACGCTACACATCAACTATATTGCCCCATAAAAATGGGTTAGCTTATTATTAAGCTAACCCATCAAATTGTTTATCGCTTAATCGTTATGTCTATATCTCAAACAATACATCGGTGCGGATAATGTATTTAATCCCTTGATAAATCGGTTCTGAACTATGAATGCAATGTAGCGGATGCATACCGTGAGGAAAACAAAGCACGCTACCCGCTGGGGTTCTTACATCCACGGTCTTAACATTATCGCCGTGTTTTGCCGGTAAATGAGGGTTATCCGCATTGACTAAAAATCGGGTTGCACCGCCTTCAAAGTCTTCTGTCAGTAAGATTAAAAAACTCAACTGACTGTAACGATCGCCAAAAGCATCTCGCACTAATTCACCGTCAATCACTTGGCTGCCGGGCCATGAACCATCCGAATGCGGCTTAAAAAAATCACCTTGGTTATAGCGATAAAAACGAAACCGATTATTTACCCCTAAGGCAGCTTTACCATCAAAAATCCCTAAGTTGTCATCCATAAGGTGCTGAACCCTATTCCAAATGACTTGCTCAGTGGTGTTATCGACCACCCAGGTCAAGCTGTCGTTATGACGAACATGACGAGGCAGTGACACAGCTGCATCCGGTAAAAAGCCCATCGTCTCGCTGGCCGAAATTAACCGTTTACACTCATCGGCCGACAACACATTGAGTAATTGAAAAGCACCAGGCACTTCGGCTAACATTTTTTTGCTCACCTTAGTTCGCTCAGTTTGCGTCAGCTCTGCATCATTAAGCTCTGCGATATTGGCTTGATGATTAGCCCACGTTGGCAACGCCGGATGCTCTGCGCCGGGTTCACGTGCCACCACAAAATAAGCTGAATTTTCACTTGTTGTGTTCATTTATTTATACCTTTAACCATAAAATGGGCCAGCGATTGTTCACCAAAAAATCGGCTAATCAATGTTGCCCAGCCCAAAAATTTAATAACTCATTACGCGTACTTGGGCAAATTGACGATGCCCTGCAGCAGTACCATGAAAGCCAAAACCACTTTGCTTAGCGCCAACCCATGGCGCATTACCGGCACCCGCACCTTGGTTAACTCCCACCATGCCAGCCTCAAGTTGCTCAGCAACCGCTTTAGCGCCCTGGCCACCAAACACCACTGCAGCTAAACCATAATGGCTATCGTTAGCTCTACTTATAGCCTCATCAATGTGCTTATAACGACTGATAGCGACCACAGGGCCAAAGGTTTCTTCGCGCTCGATTAACATCTCTGGCGTTATTCCGCTAACCACGGTTGGCTGAATAAACGGTAATGGATAATCATCGCTACCAAGTAAAAAACTCGCCCCTTTCGCTTTAGCATCTTGCAATTGCTCAAGCACTTTTTGATGCTGCATTGGGTTCACTAAAGGACCAATATTTACATTGGCTTCATCCCATTTACCGACTTGATAACGGCTGGCCAGCATCACCACCTTCTGTTCAAACTCATCGGCAATACGTTCATCTACGTAGACGCGCTCTGTTGAAGTACACATCTGTCCGGCGTTTTCAAACGAACTGGCTACTGCAAACCTGACCGCTGCGTCAATGTTGGCCGTCGCCATCACAATCATGGGATCGTTGCCACCAAGCTCCATCACTAAGCGTTTTAAGCCCGCTGCCGCATTGGCCATAATGTGCTTTCCTGCCGCCATAGAACCCGTAAATGCCACCATATTAATGTCTGCCGCCACCAGAGCTTGGCCAAGGGATCTATCGCCTTGTGCCAGTTGCAGCACATTTTTTGGCAATACACTATTCAATGTATTGATAAACAACTCAGCCACTAATGGTGTCTGTTCCGACGGTTTTAATATCACACTGTTACCGGCCATAAGTGCTGGCATCAGCAAGTTATTGGCCATGGCTAACGGATAGTTCCATGGCGAAATCACCGCCACAACACCTAATGGTCGATATTGTATTTCAGTGCGGTTATCAACTTGCTCAGTGGTTAATGCATCGCTTATTTCACTGGCAAAATACGCTGCATTTTGTACCGTACCACCCACTTCATAAGTGGCACGGCGATAATCTTTACCCATTTCTTGGCCGATTAATCTTGCCAGCTCATCTTGTACCGCCACAAGTTGCTGGTAGGCCTTGACCAGATACTGTTGACGTTCAATGAGCGACAAACTCGCCCAACTTTTTTGCGCGACTCGGGCATTGGCAATGACCTCAGGTAACTGAGATATCGCTAAGGTTTCAACACTGCCAACCGCAGTGGCTTCAATATGTTGGCCGTCATCGGCTTTGTGATAACTCGCCGGATCGTAAGAGGTTAATACTGCCATGGAGAAATATTCCTTAATGGGACAAAAATGACACTAGCCTGAATTAAGTCTATTTTGATACAATAGGATACAAAAGCAACCAGTATACTTTTAGTAACCTAGGATAACTTAAGTTGAAAAAATGAAAACAACAATTGAAACAATGAATAACGGTCAAAAAAAAGTTATCAACCCTTGCGCAGAACCCTGCTCAGTTGAGCGTGGAATGCGAGTGTTAGGCGGAAAATGGAAAGCATCAATACTATGGCACTTGCAAGATGGTCCAGTACGATTCAATGATTTATCTCGCATGTTAGGCGGCGCCAGTAAGAAAATGGTCGATCAACGTCTTAAAGAATTAGAAACCCAAGGATTAGTGAGCCGCCATGTGATTAGTGATCGCCCTATTGCAGTGTCTTATGCCATTACCAATCTTGGCCGTACCGCATTGGATATTTTAGAGCGCTTAAAAGATTGGGCAGACGAATATGTGGTGTAACTGAATCAGTGGTAAATAAATCACGATAACAAAGACATAAACTAAAAAACCAAAATAAGAAACACCACTGTCTACAACTTTTCAACATCCAGTAATAAACTATAATGAGTAGGATCGTTGATATATACAATAAATAGGATAAGATGCGCGGAAAATTCGGCTTAAGGTAATCCTATTTCATGATTAGGTCTCTTTTCACTTTTATAACTATTGTGGTGATATCGCTTATTTCGCTCGTTAGTGAAGCAAAAGAAAAAGTGACTTTTTATACTGAGGCATACTCGCCATTTCAATCTCAAAATCAGCAAGGTCAATTAGTTGGTTTTTCAATTGATATCTTACACGCTACCCAGCAATATGTTAATTTTGATATCGATATTCAAATGATGCCTTGGAGTCGGGCCTATAGAAATGCTCAAAAGCACCCTAATACGTTTATTTTTTCAATTGGGAAAACCGACAAACGCTTAACGTCTTTTAAATGGGTAAGCGATTTTTACACGGTACAAGACGCGATTTACAAACAAACCGCAAGAACCGATATCGATATATCTAATCCAGATGATATCGACAGGTACAACATAGCGCTATCTCGCAATGACGTGTCACTGGAGCGCTTAAACATTGAACATGATTATGCCAACGTGTATTTAGTGACCAACCAAACTACTGCGGTAAAAATGCTCCAATTTGGCCGCGTTGATTTAAATTACAACAATCAAATTGGTTTTAATGAAGCAGTAAAAAACTTAGGATTTAATCATGCCGATTTTACTCCGGCATTTATTGTTAGCAAAATTTCATTAGGACTAGCAACTCACAAAGACACCCGCATTGAGTTATTTAATCAAATGCAGCAAGCGTTTGACACCATCAAAGAAAACGGCGAATTTAACCATGTTGTTGCCAAGTGGTTTCCTGGCTCTGATACCAAAAAAGTTAACTTAAGTGCTACAGCAAGTATGGATATCCCGCCCAATCTTAACTAAACGATGAGTGAGCGGCTAAATCAAAAGACTAATTTGAATAGCCATCAACAAACCTACATTGTTGTTAGTAATCAAAACCCAACTGAGCTTTAATCCCATCATTAAACGCATGTTTTATCGGTTGCACTTCGCTAACTGTGTCGGCTAATTCAATGATGTCACGATGACAAGCGCGGCCAGTAATAATCACGTGTTGCATCGCAGGGCGATTTTTTAATGCCGTTAATACCCGCTCAAGCTCGATATAGTGATAACTGACCATGTAAGTCAGCTCATCAAGTAACACCATATTAATCGATTCATCTTTAAGCAGTTTTTCTGCTTCTAGCCAAGCTTCCATTGCGGCTTGGGTGTCTTTTTCTTTGTCTTGGGTGTCCCAGGTAAACCCCGTGCCCATCACATGAAATGGCACCCCTGCGCCTTCTAATAAATTACGTTCGCCACAAGCCCAAGAACCTTTAATAAATTGCACTACCGCCGCTTTATGGCCATGGCCTACAGCACGAGCAACGGAGCCAAAACCTGATGTCGATTTACCTTTTCCGTTACCGGTTAGTACCAGCAAAATACCTTTTTCTTCTTGGGCTGCGGCAATTTTAGCGTCAACACCCACTTTGACTTTCTGTTGGCGGGCTTTATGACGTTCAGCTTTGCTTGCATCAATAGCGCTAGCTTGTTCGTTGTCGTGGTGATCAGTTGTCATGAGATTATTCCTTTCAATGTATTCATATCCAAATGCGCTTCTAATACATCGGCAAGACGATTTAGTTGCTGCTCGCGGATCTGGTTAATATCGATAGCATGGTGACTCGCTAAGCCTGCCCATTGCAAAATAAGTTGGCATGCAGCGGGATGATCGAATAATCCATGCACATAGGTCGCTAAAATTTGTTGGTCATTGCTCACCATGCCATCGAGCTTGGTGATCGGCATTGTCTGCTGTGCATCTTGCTCAATCAATATGGGCTGCGTTACATCACTTTGAGTGAGTGAAGACTCACCACAATGGATCTCATACCCACTAAACTCTGCCTGCTGGTGTTGTAAGCGTAAGTGACCCCTTACTTGAGTTAAGGTTTTACTAACCGTTAATACGGTAGTAATAGGTAATAAGCCCAATCCTTTGCTGCAACCGGCAATGTCTTCAATGCCTAAAGGATCGTCAATTAGCTCACCGAGCATTTGATAACCGCCACAAATCCCAATGACTTTACCGCCGTAACGTAAATGGGTTTTGAGTTTAATATCCCAACCTTGTTGACGCATAAAAGCCAAATCTGCGCGGACATTTTTACTGCCTGGTAAAATAATGACATCGGCGTTAGGCCATACAGTCGAGCTTGCATCGCTTTGCATAGTCACATAATGAAAATCAATATGCGGGTGTAAACGCAGCGGATCAAAGTCGGTATGATTACTGATCCTTGGATACACTAACACCAATACTGACAAGCGCTGCGTAGTAGGCAATGTTGCCGATAACGGATTTTGGGGACTATCAATTAACGCATCTTCAGCGTCTAAATGTAGGTTGTGTAAATAAGGTAATACGCCTAATACGGGTTTTTGGGTATAGGCTTCAAGCCAATCAATACCCGGTTGCAATAAGCTGATGTCACCGCGAAAACGGTTAATCACAAAGCCTTTTACCCGTGCTTGTTCAGACGGACTTAACAGTGCCAACGTGCCCACCAAATGGGCAAATACGCCGCCTTTATCAATATCGGCAATAATAATCACTGGGCAGTCGGCCACTTCTGCAAAACCCATATTAGCAATATCGCCATCACGTAAATTGATTTCTGCGGGACTGCCCGCCCCTTCTATGACCACCAGCGAGTATTGTTGCTGTAAGCGTCGGTATGATTGCATCACGGCCGCTAAGGCCAAGGTTTTATAACCTCGACTCTCAGGGCCGAAAAAAGCCTTCGCTTCTAATGTGGTTAACGCTTTACCGTGAATAATCACTTGCGCGCCAGTATCAGAGCTGGGTTTTAACAGCACGGGATTAAAATCGGTATGAGGGGGTAATTGACATGCGATGGCTTGCAGTGCTTGAGCGCGACCTATTTCACCCCCATCAATGGTTACCGCACTGTTTAATGCCATATTTTGTGGCTTAAAAGGCGCAACATTGACTCCTTGGCGGGCAAATAAGCGACATAGCCCTGCAACAAGAGTGCTTTTACCGGCATCAGATGTGGTGCCTTGCACCATTAATGCCCCGGACAATAGGTCAGCGGTTGGCAGGGTAAAATGCGGCAATGACATTATGCTTTTAAGGTCAAAGGCAGGCCCGCAACCACCAAAGTGACTTGGTCTGATATTGCCGCTATCGATTGGTTAAGCCAACCGGCTTCATCAACAAAACGGCGATTTAACTCGCCCATGGGAACAATACCCGAGCCCACTTCATTGCTGACTAATACCACTTCACTTTGCAACGCGGGCAGACTGTCGATGAGTAATGATTTTTGAGAAGCCCACGAGGCACCATCATCTAACAATAAATGATTGGTTAATAATAACGTCAAACAATCAAGCAATATCACTTGCTGGGGTTTATCGATTGCCACCAAGGTTTGTGCAATATCGTAAGCTTGTTCATGCAGTGTCCAGCCATGGGCGCTAGACACTCTATATTGCTGATGTTGCTCAATACGCTGCGACATTTCATTGTCTAGCGCCGTTGCCGTGGCTAAATACACGCATTGGTAACCAATAGCAGCGTATTCGGCTACACATTGCTCTGCAAATTGACTCTTACCGCTGCGCGCACCGCCCAACACCAAATGGATCATCAGCTTAATCCCACCGCTAAAATGACAAGATAACAACACACTTCGCTAATTTGCTGTGCTGCGCCTAATGTGTCACCAGTATAGCCTCCAATCTGTTTACGGAAGAATCCGCCTAACAAAATACGCACCAGCCATAAGGTAATAAACAGTACAAATGCCACTAGGCCATTAAGCCATAACAACACAAAAATACCGCTAGCAATTAATATAAGCAAGTCATTGAGCTGCTGATTTTGTGCTACAGGCATTGACTTACTGGTCTGTTCATTTCGGACATATTGTTCACTGAAAATTAAGCTCGCCGACACGACTCGACTTAAGGTGTGACCCACGACAAGTGCGCTGACCGCCGCCAGTGGGCTGTATAAAGCTAACTCTACCAACAATTGCCATTTAAGTAGTAACACCAATCCCAGAGATAATGCCCCATAACTGCCCAAGCGCGAATCTTTCATAATCCGCAGCTTATCTTCAATCGTTCTACCACCACCAAACCCATCGGCGGTGTCGGCTAAACCGTCTTCATGAAATGCGCCAGTGACTAGCACACCCGCCACCATCGCCAGTAAAATAGCGATACTCGCGGGTAAAATGAGTTGTGCTAACCAAAACAACAGCGCACAAATTAAGCCAATCACTAAGCCGACCACACCAAAATATCGGCTGGCCTTGCTCTGCTTATCATTGTCGATAACCACCCAAGGCGGCACCGGGATCCGAGTAAAAAAACTCATTGCCACAAAAAATAGATTCAACTGCCGCAACCACTTTATCTCGCCAGACATCTTGTACCCTTAAACCGCATTATTAACACCAGCACCATAGAAACTGGCCATTTGATTGTAAAAATTCACCGTAGCTTGAATTAACGCCAATGCAGCGCCAGTACCCTCTCCAAGCCTTAATCCCAGCGACAACAATAGTGTAGCTTGTAGCTGTTGTAATAGAAGCTTATTTCCTTGCTCTTGCCACTGATGAGCAAAGACTCAATAATCTCTTGATGGTGGAAATAATGTTACCGCAACTCATGCTGCAGCAGTAGCGATAAAACCATCAATCATCACTCATATTTTTGTTCCCTAGCCACTAAAATCGCCCCAATCATTGACACGATTCTAACGCCAGCTAAAGGGCTAAAATGGCCCATGAACAGACTTACTCATGACGATGTAAGTCTAACGCTTGGTTAATTAATCGGGGGTTAGTGTCCTAGGTTGCATCATCAATTCCCGTGCATCGACCAATACACGGCTCAATACACTGCTCAACACATTACTCAATACATTGCTTAATACACTGCTTAATACACTGCTTAACACATTACTCAATACACTGCTCAACACATTGCTCAATACACTGCTCAACATATTGCTCAATACACAGCACATTACGCAATAATGATATTCAGCATAGCTGACATTACCGCAGTTGCGGCACAAGTATTGCCTATAACCATTTTACCCAAAGCAATGACATTGCAACCAGCACCAACAAGACGTGCACCCGCTGACGAGTATGCTCTAAGCCTTAGGCGACTTTTTCAAGCCCATTGCCGGCGCTAAATGTATCGCCTGAGCACCTGCGCCTAAACGTTGAACAATAACATTGGCTTAGCCCGTTAGCGGCTATAATATCGGGCAATCAATTATCTCAAGCTCAAAACCGACTTAACGACACTTGTCAGTCAATAAGATCTGTTAACGGCGTTGACGCAAAATAAACAAGAAAAATACACTGCCCAAAGCGGCAGTGATAATACCGACAGGCAATTCTTGGTTCGATAAAATACATCGCGCTATCACGTCAATCCACACCATAAATAATCCCCCCAACATCGCGGTTAAGATCAGCGGCTGACGTCCGGAAAACAATAGCCTAACCGTGTGCGGGATCATCAACCCCACAAAACCAATGCCCCCACACGTCGCCACCAACATCGCGGTGATCAGTGAACACAGTAACAACATACTTAAACGCAATTTAGCGACATTAATGCCTAAGGTGTGAGCGGTTTCATCACCCGCTTTTAGCGCCATAATTTGCCGTCTAAACGCCAACATAATTAACAAACTAATACCAACCGTCACACTGGGTAATAGTAAATTAGACCAACTGGCTTTGGCAAAACTGCCTAAGCTCCAAAATAACACTGATGCCGCAGCCTGTGGGCTAGAGAAATACAACAGCAAACTAGTTAGTGCGCCGAACAGAAACGAGGTCGCCACACCAGACAACAACATACGTTCAACTTGACTACTTTGACCAGAAGCCGACAATATAAACACAATCAATACCGATAAACTGGCGCCAATAAATGCCCCAATCGGGATGCTTAATGTCGACCAAGACCACCAAGGTTGTGCCGTAAAGCTTGGTTTTATCGACAATGCGCCTGAAAATATCTCCGCAAACAAGCCTGTTTGGCTGAATAATGACACCACCAACACAGCACCAAATGACGCCCCAGAGCTAATGCCAAATAAGTAAGGGTCGGCTAGCGGATTACGGGTCACGGTTTGCAATACGCTGCCCGCGATAGACAAGCCAGCACCAGCCACAAAGGCTAACAAAATCCGCGGCAAGCGTAATTCAAGCACAATACGTTGGCTCAACTCGATAGCATGCTCACTGCCATCAATAGAACTCGGTATGTCACCCCCCCATAAAGTATTGAAAATGATCAATACGTCATTAAGATCAATATTGGCTGCACCAAAACTGGCCGCAAAAATAGGGGTAAGTAGCGTGGCAAATACCAACAAACTGAAACACACATAATACCGACGTTGCGATGCATCAATCATGATCAGAGCATCCTTTCTTGCTTGCCTGGTAACCATAGAAATAACTGATGAGGGGGTTACCATGTTGTGGATGATCATTGACGTGGCAGCAAACGCCAAACACCTCACTAATTTGCCGCTCGGTGAGTACTTCTGTTGGGGTACCTTTAGCAATTAACCGCCCTTGGTCGAGTAGCAGTAATTTATCGCACATCGCACTGGCTAAATTCAGGTCATGTATAGAAGCAATGACACTGATCCCTAGTGATACGACGAGTTCAAGGATTTGAATTTGATAACGAATATCTAAATGATTGGTAGGTTCATCTAATATAAGAATATGTGGCTGTTGCACAATGGCTCGGGCAATTAGTGCACGTTGTTTTTCACCACCAGATAATAGCTCATACTGTTGCTGCGCTTTTTGCTGCAATCCCACTTTGGTTAATGCACTTAAAATACGTTCTCGGTCTTGCGCTGTGTTGGGGTCAAACAAGTTTTTATGCGGTGTTAGCCCCATTGTCACTAACTGCTCAGTAGTCATATCAAAATAATGCGGGGTATCTTGTTGCACCACAGCAATACTCTGCGCTAACGATTTAGAGGAAAAACCACTGATGGGTTTGGAAAAAATTTCAATATCGCCGCTAGTTGGCTCAATATAACGATACAAGCAACGTAACAGACTCGACTTACCCGCACCATTGGGGCCAATGAGCCCTAGCATTTGGCCTCTAGGCAAACTGAAATGAATATCAGCTAGAATGGTTTTATTATCGACTTGCCAAAAGAGATGATTGACATCCAATACTGATTCAGACATGTAAATGACCTCGCCATGTCCAATTAATTAACACATACATCTATTTAAAAACTCCCCTAAGTCACCCGCTTAGGCATGGATATTGAGGCAATTCAAAGCTGGTATCTGACTTATGCACCAATGGTTAATTGGTCCATCTACAGTTGCGGGTACAGTTTGGGCTTATCCCAATTCCCAATACCTTGAAAGGCACTATGATTATGGCGCTATGGTTCTGATGAGTCGATTATAACGCTATGGTTATTAAGCTATGGTTATTAAGCTATGGTTATTAAGCTATTAATATGATGCTTCGATTATAACAATATGATTATTAAGCTATTAATATAACGTTATGGTGATAATTCTATGACTATCAATATGACGCGTTAAGCCTATGTAATGCTCACTTTAGCTACCTTGCTATCCATTACAACAGATTGAAAACAGTCAAGCTTATCAATATCGTCAAGCCAATATATATCAAGCCAATAGATATCGAGCACCATAATAGCAGCATAGGGGATCGCTAGGTTAGCGAATAATCCGCTACATTGGCCAGCCTTAAGCACATATTCCATTAAGCAGCGCATCATGCCACCGTGAGTCACCAATAACGCACCGGGGCAATTGCCAACGTGAGCAGCTTATTTCATCTCAAACGGGTCATTTGTTTGACTAACAAGGCGCATTGACCCGTCAATAGCGAGCCTATTGCAAGTTAATGCAACGCAGTTAGCGGGATAAAGGACTGTTGGATAAGCCGTTATCTCCTGCGCTGAGGTTAACGAGTACGGCTATGTTACCAAGACCACCACAGAAGATGGCAATCTCGTTTATGCAGGAGTAATTAACGACCTTGAACGCAGTCACTTCTCGACATGCTGGCTCCTGCATGTCGAGGTCGTTTGGGTATCTGACCACTGCCATTACAAGATAATGGCAGTAATTTACTCCCTCTCGCTAAATTTTTTGATGTTTCTTCACCAAGCCAAAGTCAGCCAAAATCGCGTAGGCACAAGGAATAATAAATAACACCATCAAGGTAGAGGCAAAGATCCCGAATACGATTGAGACAACCAAGGGCTGTACTACTTGCGCCTGAAGACTCGTTTCGAGCAATAGGGGTAACAGACCTGCTGCCGTCGTCAGCGACGTTAAAAATACCGCCCTAAATCGTTCCCGACTGGCACTTACAACTGCTTCATGAACGCTATCACCTTCATCGACATGATGACGTATATATTGCACCAGCAAGATAGAGTCATTGACGACTATGCCTGCAAGGGAGATAAAGCCCATAATCGATGGCATAGATAGGTTATAGCCAAGTAGCACATGCCCCCAAAGCACGCCTATCAAAGACAAGGGTATTGCCAACATCACCACCACAGGCTCGAGGTAACTCCTGAATTGAAAACTGAGTATGACAAAAAGTCCAAATATTCCGATAAGGAATCCCTTACCAAGAGAGGCGCCCGTCTTCGCAGTCTCTTTTGCCGAGCCTTCGAAGTCGACCTTAACCCCAGGATAATCTTCAGTGGCTTGCGGCAGCCAATCGGATTTTATCTTAGCTAATGTTTCGGTGGAATTACCCTTGCGGTTGTCAACATCGGCCATCACGGTAACCGAACGTTGGCTATTGATCCGCTGAATACGGACATAAGATCGTTGATGCTCTAATTTGGCGATCGCCGACAGAGGCAACTGCTCCCCATTGGCTAACATAATGGGAAAGTTAGCCAATGCATGAAGATCGCCTGCTTGCTCCTTATTCAGCCTAACTTCAATTTCGATATTCTCGGGCCCAATTTGGATCTCATCGGCCCGTTGGCCAAAGAAAGCACTGCGCAGTTGATTGGCGACCAACTGACCATCGATGCCGAAGACTTCCGCTCCGGGCCTCAGACTGACCTTAATTTCCTCTTTCCCCGGACGCATATCATCGAGAATACCGTTGATACCATCGAACCTGACAAGATAAGATTGCAGCGACACCGAGGCCTGCTTTAGCATATCCAGATCATCACCTAGCAGGCGAACCTCGATATCACGACCCGCAGGCCCCATCGTTGGCTGCTTAAAGACCATAGACAAGGGGGCTGCCAGCTCAACCGTACCGTCGCGCCAATCTTCGATAAAATCTTCTATTAGCGTATTTCGAGTTTCGGCCGACAAGAGATCTAACCTAACCGTCGCCACATGAGGCCCTTTCTCGCCCGCATCGGCATTAAAATTAAACTGTGCGGTAATATCTTCAATAAGCTCAACGCCCTCTTCCACGTCTTGGGTATAGCGAGCAGCCGTCTCTTTAGCACTGAGGATCACTTGTTCGACAACCTCCTGAGTCGAACTCAATGGGCTGCCAGGTGGCAGGATAATTCTCACTTCGGCGATATCACCATCAAGTTCCGGAAAGGGCAAGAATTTCAACACGCCACCGGCAACCAGCGCCACAGATGAGAGCAAGATACCTAAGGTTATGCCAACGCTGGCGTAGCGCCAATGCACCACAAACCTAACCGCATTAACGAGTGTCGTATTACGAAACGTTTCGAATGCGGCTAAGAAATCTCGCTTAAATTTAAGCTCAGGCCTAGGCGCTTTCTTGGGGACATGGCTTAATGAATGGTTTAAATGGTTGGGCAAGATTAAAAATGCCTCAATCAAACTGATACTGAGCACCATAATCAGCACCGTCGGGATAGCTGAGAGTACGGCGCCCATCTGACCATCGAGCCCAAGTAAGCTACTGAAGATTAAAATGGTGGTTAGAAATGAGGAGACCACTCCTGGGGCAACCTTTTTAACCCCTTGAACCACGGCATCATGTGGCGCTAAGCCCCGGTCGACATGGGAGGCGATAGACTCGGCGATAACGATGGCATCATCCATCATGATCCCGATGGCCATAAGCAAACCGACTAAACTCATGATGTTAATAGAGACGCCAAAGAGACTCATCAAATAGATGCCGCCTAAAAAGGCAACCGGAAGACCTGCCGATACCCAAAAAGAGTAACGCAAAGAGAAAAATAACCACATGCTAAAGAAGACTAGGATGATCCCTTGCCAGCCATTGGTTAACATCATATCCAGACGATCTTTAAGCAGCGACGAGAGATCGTTGGTCAAGGTCAAATTCACGCCATCGGGCACACGTAAACGCTCTTGCTCGATAAAACGGCTTACTTTCTGTTTTATTCTTAAGGCATCATCGGCTTTGTTCTTCTTCACCTTGAGTATGGCGGCGTGCTGCCCGTTGAAAAAGATGTGCTCTTCATCGAGTTCAAATCGGTCAGTCACGGTGGCAATATCGCCGAGTCGGACCACGCTGCCGTCGCTGGTAGAGGCCACGATGGTTTGCTTTAACGCCGCTGGCGTGACTTTGCGCTCATCGAATCTCAGCAGCAGATTTTTATCTGTTAACTCAATATTACCGGCAGGGATCTTCACATTTTGCCGACCCACTTCATCGGCAATGTCGGTTGCAGTCAGCCCCAAACGGCGCATATCGATTTGATTAAGCTCAACCCGCAGTTGATGATCGGAAAAGCCAACAACGGATACCAGACTCACTCCGGCATCGATTTTCAAGCGACGTTTGAGATCCTCGGCATAATGCTTCAGATGGGGCCAGCTGGCATCGGCCGAAATAGCGATATCAACAACAGGTTCGGCCCAATCGAGCTCTTTAACGATCGGCGGTTCAATTTGTGATGGAAAGTTTTTAATCCCATTGATCTGGGTTTGCACATCCACAATAGCGCGCCCAATATCGGCTTTGCCGTCCAGCTTGATAGTCATGGACGCGACGCCTTCTTGTGCGTCACATTTTACTTCTTCGACATTGCCTAGCCCATCGACCGCATCTTCCATACGCAGACATAGACTTTCTTCCACTTCTATCGGCGACGCGCCGGGATAAACCACGGTAGCGGTAACATAGGGAGGCGCAAACTCTGGAAAAGTCTCACGTTTTATTGATCCCAAACTCAATAATCCGAGCAAGAGTAGGCTGAGCATCAACAAATTAGCTAAGGTCGGATGACGGGTGATATAAGCGATCACTGACCGGCCTCCTCTCGGTTCACCTGAGATTGCTCAGCAGCATTAACGTCGAGGTCTGATGAGATATCTCTTAAAGACATGCCTGGGATAGCGGGAATAAGATCGTTGAGCACAATGTTATCACCAACGATAACGTCTGCTTTAATCGCCACTTGATCTTGATTACGGAACAAAATGGTCACCGGTTTTATCATCAGTTTATTATCCGAGCTCATCAGATATAGCTTGTCACCGTGAAGCGCCTTCTCGGGGACGATAAAATGTGGCTTTGCCTGGCCGTATATCCGCGCTGAAACAAACATTCCCTTGGTCAAAGGAGGCCGACTGAATGGCTTAAGCTGACGAATATCCTGCTCAACCTCAAGATATAAGCCGATGGTAGCCTGATTCGGATTAACCGTTTCAGCCACCCGGGTGACTTTAGCTGGCCAAGTAAAACGATTGCTTCCTACCTGAAACTCTACATCGGCTTGTAATGCTAAGAGCTCAAAAGAAGGTAGACTATTTTGTTCAGGGATCATTTCAATACTGCTGACTAAAGTGCGCATGTCCTGCAGCGATATTTCAGCCATTATCTCCGCAGTACCGAGTTGGTGAGCGATCAACATAGTTGAGCCCATGGCAACCACCTGATCTTGCTCAATGTTGATATCGGCCACTCTGGCATCGAAAGGCAGCACAACCTTGGTTTGTTTCAGTCTTCTGCGGGCATCTTCTAACTGTGCAACATCGACGCTTTGCTGTGCTTGGCTCACTTTTCTATCGTCGGGAAGGAGCTTAATTGAGTTTTGCAGATCTTCTACCAACTTGGTTTGTACCAACAAGGACTGATGCTGACTTTCAAGTTCAGAAATCGACACCAAATTACGCTTTTTGAGGGTGAGCTTACGTTGATATTCCTGCTTAGCCAGATCCAGTTTCTGGTTCTCTATCTGCAGGCTGGTATTGAGGTTTCGCTCCTGCTGATCGAGCCTTGTCAGTTGTGCCGACGTAGCATTGAGACTCGCTTGTGCCTGTGCCAGCTTCAACTCATATTCCAGAGGGTCTATCTCTAGCACCAAGGTATCCTTTGGTAACATTCGGCCCGTTTCAAGCTGAGGGTGGCGGTAGATAACTTTGCCACTCACTTCGGCGACGGCTTGCCATATATGCTTAGGTGTCACGCGACCAAACCCCTGTATTCTTGGGGCCAGCAAGGTTTTGTCCAGGGTGAGAATGTCAACCGCCCTGGCTTTATCATAACTCTGGACAACCGAGGGTGATGGTTTTAGGGCTATAGCTAAAAATAATATCAGCATTCCGCCTAGGACACCGGGGAGCAGAAAACGTTTCTTATTACTGGTCATTATTTTTGTCCTTTGTCGGCATCAAGCCTCTTGCAAGCAGATTGGTATTTTGCTGTGCAAGTTTCATTAAAAATTCTGGGGTGATTTGTATACCGAGTCGACTCAAGAACCCTTCGGGCACAATAAATGGAAAGATCATCATCGAAAAAAAACTCAGTTGAGCGCAATGGATATCAACATCATCGTGCAACAGTCCCTTAGCTTCGAGTTTATCAAACATCATGATGTCATCCACATTGACAATTTCGTTAAACACCTTGGTTATCTCTTTATTTTCGGGAATACTTTGATCTAGGCCTGCCAGACGGAAAATTAATCTTGGGAAATGGGGATGCGCTGACATCACTTGATAGTAGGTCTGCATCAAGCTTGCCGGGCCATGGGCTTGTTTTTCTTTATTCACCTTGTAGAGCTCTTGTTTCACTGGCGCCGCAGTCTCTCGCAACATCGCGATAAACAGATTTTGTTTAGAGCCAAAGTAATAGCGAATAAGCCCAGGATCAGTGCCTGCAAGCGCCGCGACATCACGAACGGTAACCTGAGAGTAGTCACGTTCGACAAAAAGAGATCTTGCCGCCTGAATAAGCTTATCGCGATTTTGGGTCTCTCCACTGGGGCGTCCCACTTTATTCTTGCTATCAGGCATACAGAATTCCTCAGTTAAAGAATTATTTTAAGAGCAGAGCACATTAATTGGCAGTGAAATAATTCCACAAAATCAGCGATAACGAAGAATACAGCTATTAACAAGTTGTTAAATATGAATAAAAAACTATAACAGCATGAGTATAACCCTTTATGTTTAGCGGGGAGGTGATTTGGTTAATGCTTTAGAACCTTTGTATAACCATGTAGGGTTTTTATCTCAGTTTTTTATCTAGTGCCTTCTGGCAGAAGACGGTATCTGTCATTAAACGTTTCTCCCTATGCTGCAATATTGGCTACATCGTAGACTTTGCCGCTTTCCAAGCTTGTGATAAAAATTGGCAATATGTTGCTGAAACAGCTTGAGTTACGCCCTATAACTCAACTCGGTTTTAAAGCCATAGTATGTTGTCATTTGGATGCTCAAGTGTTCGGCCTCATTGGGCTTGTCATCCTCAACCTGTTTGACGACAAGCAGCCTGAAGCAATCGAATAAGATAATAAACATATATTGATAATAAATTTCTATTAAACATAGGCTTAGATCAATAAAAAACACCTACTATTATGTTGATTGGTTGAACATTTCTGCGGCTAACTGACGTCCCCCATCGCTTAACCCAAGTAGAAGTTAAATCAGCCTTGCTCTGGCGGTGAAAACTCGCGTAGTATAGACGTCTATACGTTTATATGTCCAAAAGGCTATCTTAAAAGGTAATCATTTAGAAGATGCGCATTGTAAGCAGCAATTGTAATCAACAGTTGTACACAGAAATGATGTTATCGCCCTATTATTGTAAAAATAAGGGTATGCTTATCTCAATCAAGGTATCAAGCAACATAGTGATAAAAAGGTAACTGTTATGGCTAAATCGACTTCTTACAGTCAAACACTTGAACAACTTAATGCATTGTTAGCGCAGCGAATTGTGATTTTAGATGGCGCCATGGGCACCATGATCCAAGACCATAAGTTGGAAGAAGAAGATTATCGTGGTGAGCGCTTTAAAGATTGGCATTGCGATGTTAAAGGCAACAATGACTTATTAGTACTCAGCCAAGCGCAAATCATTAAAGATATTCATACTCAGTACCTATTGAACGGTGCCGACATTATTGAAACCAATACCTTTAACGCTACCACCATTGCTATGGCCGACTACGACATGCAGTCACTGGCCGCCGAAATTAACTTAGCCGGTGCCAGAATTGCCCGCCAAGCTGCCGACGAAGTAGCTGCGCAAACAGGCTTGCCACGTTACGTTGCCGGCGTATTAGGGCCAACTAACCGCACCTGTTCTATCAGCCCAGACGTGAACGACCCAGGGTTTCGTAATGTCAGCTTTGATCAACTCGTCGAAGCCTATGTCGAATCGACCAGCGCCTTAATCGAAGGCGGCGCCGATATCATTATGGTTGAAACCATTTTTGATACCTTAAACGCCAAAGCCGCCCTATTTGCGATTGAAAAAGTATTTGATCAACTTGGCGATCGCTTACCCGTTATGATCTCCGGCACCATCACCGACGCATCGGGCCGCACCTTAACCGGCCAAACTACCGAAGCGTTTTATAACTCACTGCGCCACATTAAGCCGTTATCCATTGGCCTTAACTGCGCCCTTGGGCCAAAAGAGCTGCGTCCTTACGTTGAAGAATTGTCACGTATTGCCGAGTGTTATGTTTCCGCCCATCCAAATGCGGGCTTACCCAACGAGTTTGGCGGCTACGATGAAACCCCAGAAGAGATGGCTGAAGTCATCAACCAATGGGCCCAAGAAGGCATGCTCAATATTGTCGGCGGTTGTTGCGGTAGCACCCCCGCCCACATTAATGCCATTCGTGAAGCAGTACTCAGACATGAACCAAGACACATTCCAGACATTCCTGTGGCGTGTCGGTTGTCGGGGTTAGAGCCACTGACCATCGATAAAAACTCGCTATTCGTCAACGTCGGCGAGCGCGCCAACGTGACAGGCTCAGCCAAGTTTTTACGCTTAATTAAGCAAGAAAAGTTTGAAGAAGCCCTCGATGTGGTGCGCGAGCAAGTCGAAAACGGCGCCCAAATTATCGACGTCAACATGGACGAAGGCATGCTCGATGGCGTGGCTTCCATGGCGAAGTTTTTAAACTTAATTGCCTCTGAGCCAGATATCTCCCGCGTGCCGATCATGATCGACTCGTCTAAATGGGAAGTGATTGAAGCGGGCCTTAAATGCGTCCAAGGCAAGTCCATTGTTAACTCGATTTCGATGAAAGAAGGTGAAGCCAAATTTATCGAGCAAGCCACCTTAGTGAAACGCTATGGCGCCGCCGCCATTATAATGGCCTTTGACGAAGACGGCCAAGCCGACACGCGTGAACGTAAAACCCAAATCTGTACCCGTGCTTACCGTATTTTGGTTGATGTGGTCGGCTTTCCACCAGAAGATATTATTTTCGACCCCAACATCTTCGCCATTGCCACCGGTATTGATGAACACGACAACTATGCTGTCGACTTTATCGAAGCCATTAAAGACATCAAAACCACCTTGCCACATGCAATGATCTCCGGTGGTGTGTCTAACGTGTCATTCTCGTTTAGGGGTAACAACCCAGTACGTGAAGCGATTCATGCGGTATTTTTATACCATGCTATTCAAGCCGGCATGGACATGGGCATTGTCAACGCGGGTCAGTTAACCATATACGATGATATAGATCCCGAGCTTAAAAAACGGGTTGAAAACGTAGTACAAAACTTACCTTGCCCGGTTGCCGACTCAAGCAACACCGAACAGCTACTCGACATCGCCGAAACCTTTCGCGGCGATGGCTCCCAAGTGGCCAAAAAAGAAGATTTAGCCTGGCGTAGCTGGCCGGTGTCCAAGCGGTTGTCGCACGCCTTGGTCAAAGGCATTACTGAATTTATTGACCAAGACACCGAGGCTGCACGCCAAGAAGCCACCCGCCCACTTGATGTGATAGAAGGGGCATTAATGGACGGCATGAACGTAGTCGGTGACTTATTTGGCGCGGGCAAAATGTTCTTACCGCAAGTGGTTAAATCGGCTCGAGTGATGAAAAAAGCCGTTGCTTACCTTAATCCTTATATCGAACTAGAGAAGGTTGCGGGTCAGTCAAACGGACGAATTTTAATGGTCACCGTAAAAGGTGATGTGCACGACATCGGTAAAAATATCGTCGGCGTCGTGCTCGCTTGTAACGGCTACGAAGTGGTCGATCTTGGGGTGATGGTATCGGTTGATAAAATTCTCGATGCCGTTAAAGAGCATAATATCGACATCATCGGCATGTCAGGGCTCATTACCCCAAGCCTTGATGAAATGGTCCACAACGTGAAAACCTTCCACCGTGAAGGCTTAACCATTCCGGCCATTATCGGCGGGGCGACTTGCTCTAAAATTCATACGGCTGTGAAAATAGCGCCGCATTATCCACACGGCGCCATTTATATTGCCGATGCATCCCGCGCCGTGCCTATGGTGTCGAAACTGATTAACAATACCACCCGCCAAGCCACCATCGACGAAGCCTATGCTGAATACGACATGATGCGTGAAAAACGCTTATCGCAAACCAAGCGTAAAACCTTAGTGTCGATTGAAGCGGCGCGTGAAAACCGTTGCCAACATGACTGGGAAAACTACCGCCCATTTACGCCTAACGTGTTAGGTCGCCAAGTATTTGATGACTACCCGCTAGATGATTTAGTTGAACGTATTGACTGGACACCGTTCTTTAGAAGCTGGGAACTGCACGGTCATTACCCTGAAATTTTAAAAGACAAAGTGGTCGGTGAAGAAGCGGTTAAATTATTCGCCGATGGCCAAGCCATGCTGAAGCAAATTATTGCTGAAAAGTGGCTTACCGCCAAAGCCGTCATCGGTTTATTCCCAGCCAATACCGTTAATCACGACGACATTGAACTGTATACCGATGACACTCGCACCACATTGGAAATGACCACCCATCATCTGCGCATGCAACTTGAACGCGTGGGTAACGACAACTTCTGTTTATCAGACTTTGTTGCCCCTAAAGACAGCGGCGTTGCCGATTACATGGGCGGGTTTGCGGTGACAACAGGTCACGGTATTGATCAACATGTAGCCCGTTTTGAAGCCAACCATGATGACTACAATGCGATTATGCTCAAATGTTTAGCCGACCGTTTAGCCGAAGCCTTGGCCGAGCGTATGCACGAGCGCGTCCGTAAAGAGTTTTGGGGGTATGCCGCCGATGAAATACTCGATAACGAAGCGTTAATTCGCGAACGTTATAAAGGTATTCGTCCAGCACCAGGTTACCCAGCGTGTCCGGATCATACTGAAAAAGGTTTGTTGTGGGATTTACTCAAACCCGATGAAACGATTGATTTAAACATTACCGAAAGCTTCGCCATGTACCCAACCGCTGCAGTGTCTGGCTGGTACTTTGCCCACCCAAAATCACGCTATTTTGGCGTGACCAATATTGGTAAAGATCAAGTTGAAGATTATGCTAAACGTAAGGGCATGACCTTAGCAGAGACAGAGCGATGGTTGTCACCGATATTGGACTATGACCCAGAATAGAGAGTGATCCTGAGCAGAGAGTGACCCAGAGTAGAGAGTGACCCAGAGTAGAGAGTGCTCCCGAATAAAGAGTAACCTTGAGTAATCGCGGTTACTCTTTTTTATGTCCAAACTTCGTTTGGATATAGGTCGAAAGGTTTATAAGTAAACTGTTTTGTTATATTTAGCTTTAACCCAATTTGCAACTAAAGTCGCTAATGCACCACCTAAACTATGACCAACACAATGGATAATACCTGTACTCTTTAACACTTCAGGTTTATCTAAATAGTCAGCTAACCCATCTCTAAAAGATTCAAATGTTGTTTGAAAACCTGTATGAACTAAGCTACCCGCATCATTACTTTTCATGCCTATGCATCTGAGTCAGTTTTGGCCTATTCTTATAGTATAAATCAAGACTAGAAGTGAGATTTGCTATGAAA
>NZ_JBEOPI010000029.1:0-52064 GCF_040309905.1 Shewanella sp. CAL98-MNA-CIBAN-0140 | reverse complement strand
AGTGTAATTTGTTTCATGGGGCTATGATGATCCCATTTGGGACAAAATCAAGCATTTTCAATGATCACGGGTATATATGCAATACAATTCGATTACATTATCAAGTACAAGCCAAAATCAATATGGTTTTAGACAGCAATATGATTTTAGACAGCAATGAGCCAGAACATGTTCTCTAACCCAAAGCGTTTAGATAGTACAGATCTTTGCCGGTATCCACTCTAGAATGCCCCAAGATAAACTAAACTGCACGGATGTTCTTTGTTCGGCGCCACGACTGTGATGTTGATAAAAATCAAAATGTAGCACATAAAAAAGCCAGTCGGAGTGGCCGCTGGCTTGATAACATAGTCGATGAAATTTAGTGCTAATCACATAAATTAGCGCCTAAAACGTCTGGAACCAACGCTGAATTTGTTGAGGATCTTTGCTTTGGGTTAAAGATAGCATCAACAGAATACGGGCTTTTTGTGGATTAAGATTGCCTGCAGCGATAAAGCCATATTTGTCATCATCTATCTCGGCATCAAGAGTCGTAGCACCCGTTGGTACGCGGCTAGAGCGAACAACTAAAATCCCTTTTTTACTCGCCTGAGCTAACGTGTCGAATATAGAGTGGTACATGTTACCGTTACCCACACCAGCACTCACTATGCCATCAAATCCCGCTTCAACCATAACTTTGGCGGGTAAATCACTGGCATTAGCGTAGTTATAAACGATGCCTACCTTTGGTAGCTTGTCGAGTTTACTGATATCAAAAGGCGTTTGAGTCGTATGTTTACGCTCAGTGTTGCCCATGTATTCAACCTTACTGTTATGAAGGACGCCAAGTGGACCAAAATTAGGCGCGGCAAAGGTGTGCACTCCGGTAGTATTAGTCTTAGTCACATCGCGGGCGTTAAGTACGGTATCGTTCATTACGACTAAAACACCTCGGCCTTTAGATTCAGGGTTAGCAGCGATGGCAACCGCGTTATAAAGATTCATCGGACCATCGGCACTCATCGCGGTTGATGGACGCATTGCACCAACGAGTACGACAGGCTTATCGCTCTTAACAGTTAGATTCAAAAAATAGGCGGTTTCTTCTAAGGTGTCGGTACCGTGGGTAATGACGATGCCGTCGACACTTTTATCGGCCAGTAAAATATTAATCCGCTTGGCTAAAGCTAGCCAAACTTTATCGTTCATGTCCTGTGAACCGATTTTAACCAGTTGCTCACCTTGGATATCGGCAAGTTGTTTCATCTCTGGCACAGCCGCAATTAAACTATTAACCCCCACCTCTCCAGACTGATAAGTAGACTCAGTGGCCGACTGGCCCACCCCAGCAATAGTCCCACCAGTGGCAATAATGTGTACCTGTGGAAGTGCCTGCGCCGCAGAGGAGATAAATAACCCCAAGGTGACTGAAAGCAAGAGCTTACGCATAGAAAATTTCATCTTTGTATCCTTTTATTCATTATAAACGCCCCACAGTTTGCACTATTATTTAAGTATCACTGTGACAGTTCTCACTAAAATAGAATAACAATATTGGAGCAAAAAATTTAATTTATTAATAATTAAATACAAATTAACTTATCTGTTCTTTACTAAAAATTACTAATAACATTCAATATTAACGCTAAGGTAACATAGTAGGATGATTAACCTTATAATACCAATTTAATTAATATTTTCTTTATTAAAAAAATCTAATAGACCGGCATTAAATAACAACATCCGAGTAACACCGTTGATTGGTTAATACTAAAAAATATATATTGATGAATCTATTATTTATTAAACAAACCTAATAGACCTTCATTAAATAACAACATATGAGTAACACCGCTGATTGGTTAATACAAATAAAATATATACTTGTTCATCTATCCTTTATTAAGCAAGCCTAATAAGTTTGTATTAAACAACAACATTCGAGTAACACCGCTGATTATTTATTACTAAAAAATATATTTCGATTAACCTATTATTTATTAAGCAAACCTGATAGGTCAGCATTAAATAACAACGTTTGATAGATTAACACTAAAATATATATATATTGATTAATCTACCCTTTATTATGCAAACCTAATAGACTTGCATTAAATATCAACATTTGAATAACACGATCTATTTATTAAACCTCAAATACATCTTGATTAACCTACTCTTTATTAAAAATATCTAATGGATTAAAATAAAATTCGTTAATTAATAGAGTGTAACTTTATACGGCTATTTATTTAATAAAACTTTGGATAACTATTTCACAAGTTAATAAATAAAATAACAAAATATTATCTAATTTATATCAAGACGTAATAGCTCACACAAACTTATCTAGTTGAGATATTTATCTAACAACTAAAAAAAACCTTCCATTTCTGGCGTTTAAGTGATCTTCATCGATATTGAGCTACCTCTAAAAGAGTAATCTTCAATTCAATAGTTAAGGAGACGATTCTCCTTTATGTTTTCGAAGAGTAATTTTCATGTGTAACTTAAATTTATATACACATCCCCAACTCTAAGGTCGAAAATATATCTTACTATTAACTAGATTTAATAGGACCGAAATGAAAGATACTAATAACGTACGGATCGAAGAAGACTTATTGGGTAATAAAGAAGTTTCCAATGAATTCTATTACGGAATACACACATTACGTGCCATCGAAAACTTTAAACTAAGTAATCAAAAAATTTCCGATGTCCCTGAATTAGTTCGAGGCATGATGCTGACAAAAAAAGCGGCTGCCATGGCTAATAGCGAATTGGGTGTCGTTAACCCCGAAATCGCCGATAAGATTATTGAAGCCTGCGATCTGATCCTCACAACAGGGCGATTCGTCGATCAATTCCCAGTCGATGTTTATCAGGGTGGCGCTGGAACTTCGGTGAACATGAATACCAATGAGGTATTAGCCAACGTAGCATTAGAACTCATGGGGCTAGAAAAAGGCCGTTATGATGTCATCAATCCTAATGACCATGTTAATAAGTGCCAATCCACTAATGATGCTTATCCAACGGGTTTTAGAATTGCAGTGATCAACAGCACTGATACCCTACTAGACGCATTAACCGATCTCATCAGTGCTTTTGATACTAAAACCAAAGAATTTGAGACCGTCTTAAAAATGGGCCGCACTCAGTTACAAGACGCAGTGCCTATGACATTAGGCCAAGAGTTTCATGCCTTTGCTGTCACGCTGCGAGAAGAGATTAAATCCATCAAGCGTTGCCAAGAATTATTACTCGAAGTGAATTTAGGCGCAACGGCCATTGGTACGGGTCTTAATACCCCAGAAGGTTACTCCTCACTGGCCATTAAACGTCTGGCGGAAATAACTGGACGCAACTATGTGCCAGCGGAAGATTTGATTGAAGCGACATCGGATTGTGGCGCCTACGTCATGCTACACAGTGCTATTAAGCGTATGGCTATTAAAATGTCCAAAATCTGTAATGATTTGCGCTTGCTTTCGTCGGGTCCACGTACCGGTCTCAAAGAGATCAATTTACCTGAGTTGCAAGCGGGTTCATCTATCATGCCCGCCAAGGTCAACCCTGTAATCCCAGAGGTCGTTAATCAGGTCGCCTTTAAGGTTGTCGGTAACGATATCACTATTACTATGGCCGCCGAAGCGGGCCAATTACAACTTAACGTAATGGAACCTGTCATTGGTCAGGCGATGTTTGAGTCACTCAGTCTTATGGGGAATGCCTGTGTCACGCTGCGCGAGAAGTGTGTTGAAGGGATCACTGCCAACCCAGAAATCTGTATGAACCATGTGATGAACTCCATCGGTATCGTGACTTACCTTAACCCAATTATCGGCCACCATGAAGGTGACATTATCGGCAAAATTTGCGCCCAAACGGGTAAAAATGTTCGCGAAGTGGTGTTAGAGCGCGGTTTATTAACCGTTGAAGAACTAGATGAAATTCTCTCGGTTGAAAATCTGATGCATCCTAAGTTTCAGGCTAAACGAAATACGAGCAAAACCAAAGTGTAACTCAGTGGGGCTGGGGGATCCTCCTCAGCCCAAACTCGATTATTCAACAATAAGCCTGTGTATAACTGACACTTAGAGATACATTGGCAATTAACAACAAAACAGAGTTAACGCTATGATTATATTAGAAATAATTATTGTACTTGGGTCGATTTACCTAGGTGCAAGAATGGGTAGCATGGGGATCGGCTTTGCTGGCGGTCTCGGGGTACTGATACTGACAATGGGACTTGGACTGACACCGGGGACTATACCGATTGATGTGATCCTAATCATTATGTCGGTAATCACCGCCATTGCAGCCATGCAAGAATCGGGTGGGATGGACTATCTCGTCTCACTAGCAGAGAAGTTATTACGTAAACATCCAAAACAAATCACCTTTCTGGCACCTGTCGTCACTTACTTTATGACACTCTTTGCGGGAACGGGTCACACAGCATTTTCAACCTTACCTGTTATTGCCGAAGTGGCAAAAGAGCAAGGTATACGTCCATCTCGCCCTCTCTCTATTGCAGTTGTAGCATCTCAAGTCGCCATTACCGCCTCACCTATTTCGGCGGCAGTTGTGTTCTTCTCGGGCATCCTAGAACCCTTTGGAGTGGATTATTTAGTACTCCTAGCCATATGTATCCCTTCAACTTTTATCGCCTGTATGGTCGGGGCCGTCATAGCCAATGTAATGGGTAAACCACTCGCGGAAGATCCTGTCTACCAAGATCGTTTGGCCAAAGGATTAATCAAAAAACGCGGTAAAACCCAAATTAATATTAAAGACGGTGCTAAACGTTCAGTAGTGATTTTTTTGACAGCGATTGCGACCGTGATGATTTATGCCACTGCAATTTCGGAAAAAGTGGGATTAATTGTTGATCCTGTTTTGCCTCGCAACTCAGCCATCATGGTGATAATGCTAACTGCAGCTGCAGCTATTACGATTATTTGTAAATTAGACGCAAGCAAAATATCGAATGCTGCCACCTTTAAATCAGGTATGTCTGCCTGTGTCTGTGTGTTGGGCGTTGCGTGGTTAGGCGATACTTTTGTTTCTAATCATATTGATGAAATCAAAGGTTTTGCCGGTACTTTATTGCAAAATCAGCCTTGGTTATTGTCGGTAACCCTATTCTTCGCTTCTATGCTGCTCTATTCACAAGGGGCCACAACTAAAGCGCTGATGCCTGCAGCCTTAGCTATTGGTGTAAGTCCTTTGACTGCTATTGCCTCTTTCGCTGCGGTAAGTGCGTTGTTTGTATTACCTACCTATCCAACACTACTGGCTGCTGTCGAGATGGATGACACCGGTTCGACTCGAATTGGTAAAGCTGTATTTAACCACCCATTCCTGATCCCAGGAGTGGTGACCATTGCTACCAGTGTCGCGTTAGCTTTCTTGTTTGGCGGCATGGTTTTATAGCTCAATTTAAAGCAAAATAATTGACGGGCTAATGCCAACAACTGGATTAACCCGCTTATTTTAATCTGTATCTATAGACTTTGTTTTGGCGTAATGCTTGCGCAATTACATCATGACAAACCTTTTAAGTGGTGAATTAATGTCAACAAAAACGCGTGTTCCAACCGCCATAAATGGCGGACCATTTGGGCAAGCTTGGTCGGCGAGAGCCGACTGTTTACAAAGTTTGACCGGTATTTTACTGGGCGCTTTCTTATTAGTGCATATGCATTTTGAGGCAAGCATTTTATTAGGCAAAGAAACCTTCTTTCATGTCGTGCAGTTACTGGAAGGTAGCATGTTTAGTTCTACGGGGCATGGCTTCCAGATAGTGACACAAATCTTTTCGGTCTTTATTTTAGTGTTAGTTGTCGTTCACGCAGCACTGGCATTACGTCGTTTTCCGGTGCAAATAGGTCAATGGCGGGCACTGCGTGGCTTTATGTCCAATATAAAACATAAAGATACTCGAGCATGGTACTGGCAGATGATCACTGGGTTCGTGTTATTTTTCTTAGTATCCGCGCACCTTGGGACTATGATTTTGAATCCTGAAATTGGTCCACACCTCTCGGCCGAACGAGTCTATGATGGCCACGCTTGGCTCTTATATATCGTCTTCCTTCCGGTCGTATTAGTACATGGCATCATTGGGTTATACCGCGTGATATTAAAATGGGGAATAAGCAGTAACCGTCCCCTCATCCGCAAAATAGCTCAGATTTTGATCATCTATTTACTCTGTTTAGGCTCATTAAGTCTAATTACTTACATCTCTATTGGCAGTGAATTATTACATCCAGTACAGCCATTTATGCCTAAGTAATAGACATGCTAAGGGTGACGCTAAGTGTGATTGCATGGCAACAAACAGCCATAACAAATAACGATATGGGCGCACCCATTCCTTTTCGCAAGGCGAAACTAACACACAGATCATCCTCTAACGGTAGGTGCATCACATCTATCGTAGGGGAGTGCAATGATAAATCCATACATATTATCTAAATTATTAGATAAGGAGCTGATTTGAAACTTATTTATACAGACTCATTAGTTATTGGTGCAGGACTAGCGGGCCTTAGAGTCGCAATTGCCACCAAAGAGCAAGGCCTAGATACACTGGTATTATCGCTCATTCCCGCAAAGCGTTCACATTCAGCGGCAGCTCAAGGCGGAATGCAAGCGAGCCTTGGCAACACAGTTAAAGGTATGGGTGACAACGAAGACATACACTTTCAGGACACGGTAAAAGGTTCTGACTGGAGCTGTGACCAGGATGTGGCACGTATGTTTGCCCACTGCGCACCCAAAGCTATACGTGAAATGACTAACTGGGGAGTGCCTTGGTCTAGAGTTTCTGCTGGTCCGCGCGATGTGATCATGAACGCGAAAAAGGTGACCCTACATGAAGCCAAGGAGGCCCATGGCCTCATCAATGCCCGTGATTTTGGCGGCACCGAAAAATGGCGAACCTGTTATACCGCCGATGGTACAGGTCACTCATTACTGTATGCGGTAGATAACCAAGCGATATCTATGGGTATTCCGGTACACGAACGGATTGAAGCCCTGTCATTGATCCATGACGGTAAGCGTTGCCAAGGAGTAATAGCACGTTGTTTAGTGACGGGTGAGCTGCGCGCCTATGTGGCCAAATCAACCACGATTGCCACTGGCGGTTACGGCAAAATTTATGAAATTTCAACCAATGCCACCATTTGCGAAGGTATCGGTCAAGCGTTAGCACTCGACACAGGTGTCGCGACCTTAGGCAATATGGAAGCGGTACAGTTTCATCCCACGGCAATCGTCCCCGCGGGGATCCTTACCACTGAAGGTTGTCGTGGTGACGGCGGCATATTACGCGATAAAGACGGTCATCGCTTTATGCCAGACTACGAGCCTGAAAAAAAAGAACTCGCCTCCCGAGATGTGGTATCACGCCGCATGACGGAACATATGCGCAAAGGTAAGGGTGACGACAGTCCTTACGGTCCACACCTCTGGCTAGATATTACCATTCTAGGGCGTGAGCATATTGAAACCAATTTGCGCGAAGTAAAAGAAATTTGTGAATATTTTCTCGGAATTGATCCCTGTAAAGAGTGGATCCCTGTTAGACCAACCCAGCATTATTCCATGGGCGGAGTCCGTACCAATGCCACAGGTGAAAGCCCACAACTTAAGGGACTATTCAGTGTCGGAGAAGCCGCATGTTGGGATATGCATGGTTTCAATCGTTTAGGTGGTAATTCTGTTGCAGAAACCGTAGTGGGTGGCATGATCATCGGCCAATATGTAGCGGATTTTTGTCAACAAAATTCCTTAGAAATTGATACTGCTCTCACCCAACAATTTATCGATAAATTACAAAACGAGATCGATAATTTAGTCGATGGTAACGGCACAGAGAATCCCTTCCAATTAAAGAAAGAAATGCAGCGGGTCATGATGGACTATGTCGGTATTTTCCGAAATGGTCCCGAGCTAGAAAAGGCCATCAAAGAGCTTAAAGCATTACTTGTTCGCACAAAAAATCTTGGCCTTAAGTGTAAAAAACGTCATTCAAATCCCGAATTGGTTGAAGCTCTGCGCGTCACCAGAATGTTGCGAGTAGCCTTAACGGTCGCCTGTGGAGCCGCAGCCCGCACAGAAAGCCGAGGAGCCCATTCGAGGGAAGATTACCCACAACGTAATGATAAAGATTGGCTCAACCGAACACTGGCCACTTGGCCAGATGCCGAGTCACTGGAACCCGTATTGCATTACGAAAACCTAGATGTGATGAAAATGGAGTTACCACCGGGATACCGTGGTTACGGCAACGATAACACTATCGCCCATCCGGATACTGAAAAACGGAACCAAGAGATAAGCAAGGTAATCGCAGAGCTAGGCGGCAACCCAGATAGAGAGACGCTGCAACAAGCCCTGATGCCATATACGCTACCTAGCCATCTACAGCCATCCAATGAGCGTCTTAGCGATACTTTAGCGGTCACGCCATCTCAACCAGTAGGAAATAAACCATTATGAGCCGTCAAATCAGCTTTAATATCTTCCGTTTCGATCCGCAAGATGACCAAGACAAGCCAAAGATGGAACGTTATCAGTTGACAGAAACAGATGGTATGACAGTGTTTATCGCATTGAATCAACTGCGCGAACAACAAGATAGCTCGTTACAGTTCGACTTTGTCTGCCGAGCGGGTATTTGTGGTAGTTGCGCCATGGTGATTAATGGCTTGCCAACGCTTGCCTGTCGAACCTTAACGGCGAATTATCCTGACGGTGAAATCACCTTAATGCCCCTGCCCGGCTTCGAACTGATTGGCGACTTGTCCGTAAACACGGGTAAATTTATGCGTGAATTAGCCGAAAGATTAAAGCTATGGCTGCATCCTAAATCCGATGACCAAGACATTCACCGCCTTGAAAATCCAATGGCGCCCGAAGAAGCTGCGCGGATTTATGAGCTGGAGCGCTGTGTCGAATGTGGTGTCTGCGTCTCCGCATGTGCCACAAAACAAATGCGTGAAACCTTTGTAGGCGCGGTAGGTCTGATGAAAATTGCCCGTTTCGAAATGGATAGCAGAGACAACCGCAGCGCGGATGATTTCTACCATGTTATAGGAAATCAAGATGGCGTATTCGGTTGTATGACACTGTTAGGCTGCCAAGATAACTGCCCTAAAGATCTACCTCATATGAAGCAAATTGCCTATTTACGCCGAAAAATGGCCTCGACAATACTCTAACCTTAAGCCCCCTTTAATCAATATCCCGTTGTGGTTTGGCTGGATTGATAAGGGTGACACAACGCCAAAATTGCTGACAGGCCTCCCCATCTGCCAGCAGCCGACATGAGGGGCCTTGGCATTTTAGCTAGGCTCCCCTACTCAAGCACTATCACAAGTGCACATCCTTACTACTTGCAGTGCTGTTGCATCGGCAATAAAACTGATTAACAGAGTGCTCGTAGTTGTTATGTAAGGAACACAAATGAAACAGTTCAAACTAACATCAGCAGTGCTGATGTTAAGCTTTGCCGCGCCGACTTTCGCAGTCCAATCCAATAACAACACAGAGACTAACGACGAGTTACGAACTGAATTACAACAAATTCAACACAGACTCGCCATGCTCGAAGCGCAAGAAAGTCAGGCATCTACTCCCTCAAATACTCAGTTTACTGTTTATGGTACTTTACGTCCCACGTTCGGTCTTACCCACACCAATTCAGACGATGTGTGGGATGTTAACGATGCCAGCTCACGGATTGGTTTTGCGACAGAGCAACAATTAGGCGACGGCCTAACGGCCTTTGCTAAAGGTGAGTTTAAGGTCGATATAAAGAATGACGGCGACTTTGGCGATGCACGAAAAGCCTATGTAGGAATAAAGGGATCTTTGGGCCGAGTTGCTATTGGTAAGCAAGCTGTCACACAGGAAATTATTTCCAACCCCGTTGATATTTTTAATCGTTCAGGCACACCCATCGCCTATGACAGTGCGGGTCCATTTAGACTGAATAATCTAGTGACCTATCGCAAACAATTCGGCGATATATTATTTTCAGCTGATGCCCAATTCGATGGTAACAAAGGCAGTGGCGGAAGTGATTTTGTCAACGCCGGTGTCCGTTACAAAAGCGACCTAATCTATATTGCCGCGGCGTTTTACAACAAGGAATTAGAAGACGATAAAGATGAAAACACGCTAGGTGTAACCATCGCAAAAAGCTTCGAATCTCTTTACCTAGCGGCAGCTTATCAAAACATAGAAAAAGACAACGTCGATGGTTCAACGCTGGATGTAGTCGCAAGCTACTTCATCAATGAAACCTATAAAATTAAACTGGGAGTGTCGAAATTCGATGATGGTGGCAACGATATCAGCTCTGGGAACTATAATGCATATAACACGACACTCGAATGGCATAAAACACCGAAATTTAGAACCTTTATCGAGTATCAAGTAAAAGATTATGAATACCGTGAAACCAATGACCAGATAATGGTCGGTATGCGCTACAACTTCGATTACACGTTTTAAGCAGCGCTAAACCAACAACAATTAATGTCATTACACACTCATGCCTGAATCATTGTTGTTGGTTTATCTCTTGAACAAATAAAATACCGACCGTTATCGGTACAGTAATCAGTCCTTTAAACGTACGCTGATTTTTTGTCTCATTGGTATATCTTGAATATAATTAAGTGTCAATAAACCCCATCTACTGAATATACTGTGCTTTTTGTAAATGGGTTGCTGTGGCGATGGTATAAATACCGGCTTGCTTTAGGGCGCTAATTTTTTCACATGATGGCAAGCCAAAATGAAAACTCATCACCGCAGGACGTTCATTAAGCTACATCTTGAACATGGCTTCATCGTCGACAAAACTGTTATCAATTTCGTCAATTTGGGTTGGCGTTTATGCACTGCACACTACAAATAAGTCAGCAAGATGATGTAACCAAGCATGTTCTTTTATTGCATCACGCTGCGCCGGTGCATGACAAAATACATTCACATTAAACGGCGCATTGGTAAGCAAGCGTGTTTCACTAATCGACTGTTGAGCTTGCGCTACTGAACTCGCACCAATCCCCAATGATCCAAGGCCGCGGCATTCGATACAGCGGCGGCCAATTGCGCCGTGGATACACCCGCCATTGGCGCTTGGATAATAGGGTAATATCAAAGCGTGCAGTGAAAGAATTAAGTCTACTCACAATAACGCCTCAAATTTTAAACATAACATTAAGCCTAAGGTAAGTATTACTGCTCTGTTTGATCCATAGATTTGGGGTTCGGGATTAAACCAATGAACCTCGCTAAACTTAGAAGCGTCATAAAAAGCCCAATCATTGCCTGGCCAATAACAAGAGTGTAAGCCAGTACGCCAAGAGGAGTGACGTTATAAAACCCAAAACTAGTCATAACAACAAAGCTAGTATATATCGCCCCTAAAATGCTTTCTTGAGATCCTGCAACGGTAAAACCAAACATATCCTGAAAAAATATGTATTGAGCTGCAAACCAGAATATAATTTCAAAGTAATTCTGAATAAGAAGAATTATCATACGACGATAACCGTGTAATGCGTATGAACCTCCCGATTTGATCGCTCGATACTCGTCAAATAACAGCACATTTATTTGATAAATAACCACTTCGAACACTCGCAATAGCGCATAAATCGCGATACAAAAACTAATTATATCGTTTTTAATATATAGGACGGCTGGAACTGACGCGATTGAAAGAAACACATGAGAAAGAGCCCAAACCTCTGAGAAAAAGCCCGTTTTCGCTTTAGGAAACATCCATCGAACAAAATTAAAGAACGATATTTTGCCCAAATATCGAAATACCACTTCCCAAAAGTTAACAATAAATGAACTTTGCATCATTACCCTAACGTCCCTAATTTATAATATTTGTATAGTCCCCATGGGCATTTACTTCAATAGAACAGAAAAAACGCGCATGGCTAATCATCTGATTTAGTGAATATTATCAGATTTTTTCCCACTACACTCTAAACCTAATCACCCACAGTTCAGATAAGTATTGGCCAGAATCGCATACAGAATAAATACGCCAATATTAAGCCGCCATTCAACGCTATTATCCTTGTTGATCTGAATAGATAATGCACAGATAAACTAGCTTACTAACATCAAATAGAGCGCTTTGGTGGTGAAAGTAATCACAAAACAATACCGCTATCATCACACTAACCCGCCCAAGTTAGGTGCGGCCGGTCACACTTTTGTGGTTATTGCGACCTCAAATCATGACCGCTTGGTTAATTTTGTAAACGAATAGTGTAAACATTGTTCTAGTTAAGATTTATTTAATAATCCCACGGCTCCCCTACCGTAATTTACTTTCAATTAATAGTCCCTTGTTGTTACTCTGCAGCTAATGAAATTGCCAGTTGGATCTGTTGATTTAACTACCCACTCCTTTGAGCTCGGTTGAAAACGTTTCTTGAAACTAACCCTTTGCCAATTCCTTGTTAAACCGCTTAATCGCATCGCAAGGTTGTCCAAATTGAGTAAAACACATTTAACCTTGTGTTTCGGATTACTGTTGCTGCAACCTTTAGCTGATTCTTTTTCTCTGTCGATGGGGCACTTCATCGATATTACTGAATTTATTGCCATTGCGGATACCGTATTAGCTGAAGTCCTGGGCGTAAGTTTACTGGGCTTATTAATATTTAATCCATTGGTGATCGAGCAATTTTGGCGTTTATTTCATCTCAACTCTACATTTTGTCATCTTCTTGCACTTAGCAATGGGTTAAGTGCCTTGTCGGTTATTGTCCCAAAACCCCTTGAATATACGGCTCACGGTTGCCGCGCTCCTCCTCTATCAGCTTAAGTTTTCACTCAACATACATCATTCGCTCAATACCGCCTTAAAACGCAAGCCAAATCACTCGCTACTGATTTAGTTAAGCTTTTTGACGCCGCTATTGGCGTGTGACGATTATTCTGCAACTGCCGATCCCCCCATTGGTAGCGTAGTAAGCTTTTAAGGTTAGAGGAATCTTCCTTTGTTAATTCGACATTTAAGTAAACCAGCACTGGCAGCATTAGCTTTTATGCTAGCCGGTTGTGAAGGCGGCGTACTGGATCCCAAAGGTCAAGTAGGCATGGATGAGAAACATCTCATTATTGTGGCGACTTTACTGATGCTGATTGTGGTTATTCCGGTAATTTTCATGACGTTATATTTTGCATGGAAATACCGCGATGGCCGCGACCAAGAAATCTATGCGCCCAAATGGGCACACTCAACCACCATTGAAATCGTGGTGTGGGTCATACCGATTATTATCGTGGTCATTCTTGGTGTTATCACTTGGAATTCGACTCACGATTTAGACCCTTATAAGCCTCTCGATCATCCCGCTAAGCCGGTGACGGTTGAAGTGGTGTCACTAGACTGGAAATGGTTGTTTATCTATCCAGAATATGGCATTGCATCAGTTAATGAATTGGCCTTTCCTGCCAATGTGCCAGTTAATTTCAACATCACTTCAGACACGGCAATGAACTCATTTTTCATTCCGCAGTTGGGCAGCCAAATTTACTCAATGGCCGGTATGGCGACCAAGCTACATCTTATCGCGAATGAACCTGGCACTTTCAATGGTATTTCAGCTAACTACAGTGGTGCAGGGTTTTCTGGGATGAAGTTTAAGGCCATTGCGACGCCAACCATTGGCGATTTTGATGCCTGGGTGGCTAAGGTAAAACAGCAAGGTAGCAGCTTGAATGTTGAGCAGTACAAGCTACTGGCTAAAAAGAGCGAAAATAATCCCGTTCAATATTATGGCTCTGTGCAACATGGCATATTTAACCACATCGTTATGCAGTACATGCACCCAGATTCGAATATGAAACCAATGGACACCATGGAAGAAATGAACGACATGGAATCGATGTCGAGTAGGGATCATGCCAAGCATATGCAAGACATGGAACACATTACTGACACGGACGTTGAACATCATTCTGGACATTCATCCTCTACACACTCAACCACAGAGCATTCATCGACTGCTTCTGGGGAGGCGGAATAATCATGCCATTTTTTGGAAAATTAACACTCGAGTCAATTCCATATCACGAACCGATTATTATGGTGACCCTTGCGGCTGTCGCCATTATTGGAATCGTTATTGCGGCCTTAATCACTAAGCATCAAAAATGGGGCGTGCTTTGGCACGACTGGTTAACCTCGGTTGACCATAAGCGCCTTGGTATTATGTATATCGTGCTAGCGATGGTGATGCTGGTCCGGGGTTTCTCTGACGCACTTATGATGCGAACCCAGCAAGCACTGGCTACCAATGGCGCGGCGGGTTATTTGCCTCCTGAGCATTATGACCAAATCTTCACCGCCCATGGCGTGATCATGATTATCTTTATGGCGATGCCATTTATGATTGGTCTGATGAACTTGGTCGTGCCGTTGCAAATTGGTGCTCGCGATGTGGCGTTCCCTTTCTTAAATAACCTAAGCTTTTGGCTCACCGCATCTGGGGCGATATTAATCAATATCTCACTTGGATTAGGTGAGTTTGCCAAAACCGGTTGGGTAGCCTATCCCCCCTTGTCAGAGCTGGCGTACAGTCCGGGGGTGGGGGTCGATTATTATATCTGGGCCTTGCAAATATCCGGGATAGGGACAACCTTAACCGGGGTGAACTTTATCGCCACCGTGTTAAAAATGCGTGCGCCTGGCATGAAGCTAATGCAGATGCCCATTTTTACTTGGGCCTGTACTTGGGCGAACGTGCTAATTGTTGCGTCGTTCCCAATTTTAACCGCTGTTTTAGGTTTATTAACCTTAGACCGTTATTTAGATTTCCACTTCTTTACCAATGATGGTGGCGGTAACGCCATGATGTACATCAACCTGTTTTGGGCTTGGGGTCATCCTGAAGTATACATTTTGGTATTACCGGCCTTCGGTATTTTCTCTGAAGTGCTTTCAACCTTCACCTCGAAGCGCTTATTTGGTTACACCTCAATGGTGTGGGCAACGGGTGCGATTTCTGTGCTTGGCTTTATCGTGTGGTTACACCATTTCTTTACCATGGGGTCGAGCGCTAACGTTAATGCCTTCTTTGGGGTGATGACCATGGTGATTGCGGTGCCGACGGGGGTAAAACTGTTTAACTGGTTATTTACCATTTATCGCGGCCGTTTACGCTTTACCGTCCCAGTATTGTGGTCTTTAGGCTTTATGGTGACCTTCACCATAGGCGGCATGACCGGAGTACTGTTAGCATTACCTGGCGCAGATTATGTATTGCATAACAGCTTATTTTTAATCGCTCATTTCCATAACACCATTATTGGTGGCGCGGTATTTGGTTACATGGCTGGTTTTGCCTATTGGTTTCCTAAAGCCATGGGCTTCCACCTCAATGAACGTTTAGGCAGGGCATCATTCTGGTGCTGGCAAATTGGTTTCTATGTCGCATTTATGCCGCTATATGTGCTTGGTTTTATGGGTATGACTCGTCGTATCAATCACACTGATAACCCGGCATGGAACTTGTGGATTTACTTTGCGGTAGTAGGCGCGTTTATCATCCTCGCGGGCATCATTTTACAGTTTGTACAATTGTATGTCAGCTTCCGAGACCGTGAGCAAAACTTAGATACTACTGGCGATCCATGGAATGGCCATACGCTTGAGTGGTCAACTTCTTCACCACCGCAGTTCTATAACTTTGCCCAGTTACCCCAAGTAACTGACATTGATGCATTCACCGATATGAAAGAAAAAGGTGAAGCGTATCAACGCCAGAAAACATACCAACCTATTCATATGCCCAGAAACACTGCCAGCGGCATCTTGATGGCGGCGGCCATTACCTCGGTGGGGTTTGCCGCAATTTGGCATATTTGGTGGTTAGCTATGGTTGGGTTTGCGGGTACCTTTGTGCTGTTCTTGATCCGTGCTTACAACAACGACATTGACTACTACGTGCAACCAGACCAAGTCGCGCAGATTGAAAATGCACACTTAGATAACGTAGCAAGGGGCTGATAATGAGTATTGCTATCCAAGCAGATTTACACCTGGCTCACTCTGCTGAGCACCATGTTGAACATCATGACGAACATCATGATACAAGCGGCAACACCTTATTCGGTTTTTGGATTTATCTGATGACCGACTGTATTTTGTTCGCATCCGTTTTTGCAACTTATGCTGTTTTGTACATGAACACCGATGGTGGTGTGTCCGGTAAAGATATTTTCGAATTAGATTTCGTGCTTATGGAAACCGCCGCCCTGTTGATCAGTAGTATTACTTATGGCTTTGCCATGATTTGCGCTAAACACCAAAAGAAAGTCGCCACATTAGTGTGGTTGCTGATCACCTTCGCCCTAGGGTGTGCGTTTATTGCTATGGAAGTGTCCGAATTCAGTCACCTGATTGAACACGGTAATGGCCCAGATCGCAGCGCCTTTTTATCGGCATTTTTTGCGTTAGTGGGCATGCATGGTTTGCATGTCACTGCTGGTTTAATTTGGATGCTGATCATGATGGTCGAAGTGCTAACAACAGGTTTAGGTCATCGCAGTATTACCCGCCTAAGCTGCTTAAGCTTATTTTGGCACTTTTTAGACATCGTTTGGGTGTGTGTGTTTACCGTCGTTTATTTGTTAGGAGTCTTGTGATGAGTCATGCACATTCAAGCCACACCGAAGGTGATTTTGCCGCTAGCGTTAAGTCTTATATCGTCGGCTTTGTGTTATCGGTGATTTTAACTGCTATTCCATTTTGGTCAGTGATGACCCAACACTTTAACCATGCAACCACCTTATGGATTGTGGTTGTCATGGCCATAGTGCAAATCGTGGTGCATTTAAAATACTTCCTCCATTTAGATTTTTCTAAAGAAGGTAAGCTTAATACATTTTCGTTCTTATTCACTGCGTTGATTATTATCATGGTGGTGGGTTTATCTGTGTGGATTATCACCGCAGCTAACGAATTGATGATGTAAACAGCGCAATGTCAAAGCACTGCAACCAAAGTATGCAACCAGACAGCTATCATCAATAATCAAGGTCCATCTATGTCAGCACAATTAACCTCACGCTTACGAGGATATGTTCAGGTTACTAAGCCTGGCATCATCATGGGCAATTTAATTTCTGTCGCCGGCGGGTTTTTACTCGCCGCTCAAGGTAGCGTTGATTGGACCTTGATGCTTGCCACTATGATAGGACTGTCATTGGTGGTGGCGTCGGGTTGCGCTATCAATAACTGTATTGATCGTGATATCGACGCCAAAATGCAGCGAACGCGCAACCGAGTCACCGTCACAGGTGAAATATCGGTGCAAGCGGTATTGAGCTTTGGCATTGGTCTGGGGATCATTGGCTTTACCATGCTGGCAATATTCACCAACAGCTTAGCGGTATTGTTTGCCGCTATCGGCTATGTGGTTTATGTCGGCGTATACAGCCTATACATGAAGCGCAACTCGGTTTACGGCACTTTAGTGGGCAGTTTCTCCGGTGCGGTGCCACCGGTTGTCGGTTATTGTGCGGTCACCGGACAAATGGACACAGGCGCCATTATTTTGCTGCTAATGTTCAGCTTATGGCAAATGCCGCATTCATACGCGATTGCAATTTTTCGTTTTGACGACTATGCCGCAGCCAATATTCCGGTGTTACCTGTGGCTGAGGGCATGGCTAAAGCAAAATTACATATTGTGCTCTACATTGCCGTGTTTGCAGTAGTGAGTGCGCTGTTACCTTTGGCAGGTTACACAGGTATCGCCTTTATGGCTGTCACTTGCGCCACGAGTTTATGGTGGTTAACTATGGCGTTAAAAGGCTATCGTCGCAACATCAACCTACAGTCTTGGGCTAGGCAGGTATTTGGCTTTTCCATTATCACCATTACCGCGTTAAGCGTGACCATGGCATTGGACTTTCAAGTGGTTGCTCAACCTACACTACTAATATTGGCGCCTTAATAAGGCAGCATTATCAAACAAGCCCATGGCCTCTTGGTCAGTGGGCTTTTTTTATTTGATTAATCAGCATTTTTTACTACGATTGAGTACTAGAATTGAGCACTACAATTGAGCACTACAATTGAGTACGACTCAAAAATACCGCCCGCGGTTCTAAAAATAATACTGAACTGCACAGGCAAACATAAAGGGATCTTATGTTTATCATGTCGCGCACCAGCCAGCGCAAAACACTTGCACTTAACACCATAAAAAACATTGTCCTGCTGTTAGCATTCGGGTGCAGTGTACTCACGGTCAACTCACTGCAGGCGACCCCATCACCTCGGCCTACAGCCACAGACAGCATTTTTGGTAATTGGATAATCGATACTCCAGAACAAATAACACTATTACAGTTAAATCGCGACCACAGTTACTTATACATGGAATTTAACTTAACTAAACCGCAAAACAGCGTCGCAGAATGGGGGCAAATAGACATCCAGCCACTAGGAGTGCGCTTTATCCCAAGCTATAGCAATAATCAGCAACAAGGCCTCGTTGCTTATCAAATTAACCATCTAAAACTGCAAATAATGCTCACGCCACAACGGCAACAGTTAGCATTCACTATCGACACTAATGCCGACAGTGTTGCCGATGAACAATATCAATATCATATCTACCCGAGTCAATCCGTTTATGGCGTATGGCATGAGCTGTCAAGGTTTATGCTGAGTAGCTTAGTGCTACTCGATAATGGTTACTACGCTGTGGTGCAAATCAACTTACACCAAGACCCGCAAATTAATCCTCATTACACACATTTACAATGGGGACGCTTTGAACGTCAACAAAACCAACTGTTCATCGAGCCTATTTTTGATAACCCTCCACAACAAAGCGTTAGCCAATTCGACACCATGACAAGCGTTTTTTATCACCTTACTCGTCAACAATTGGCGCTATCGTTTGCGGTTGAAGATGACAATGTAAATGCCCATCAACGCCGATTTAGACGATAAACCGTCATTTACAGCTATTTAGTTACAATTTCTGCCACAATCAGCTATTCAAATTCAAGCGATTACACTTCATACTGGACCATAGCTGGTATCAATTTAGTGTTAAAAGGATATTTCATGGGCCAAGAAACCTCGAAGATTCTCGTCGTCGATGACGATATGAGATTACGTTCATTATTAGAGCGTTACTTGATAGAGCAAGGCTTCCAAGTTCGTAGTGCAGCCAATGCCGAACAAATGGATAGATTACTTGAGCGCGAAAACTTTCATCTTTTAGTACTCGATCTGATGCTACCCGGTGAAGACGGTTTATCAATTTGTCGCCGTTTACGCCAGCAAGAGAACCCTATTCCGATTGTGATGCTGACCGCAAAAGGCGATGAAGTCGACCGTATTATCGGCCTCGAGCTCGGCGCAGACGATTACTTACCTAAGCCGTTTAACCCGCGCGAACTACTCGCGCGTATTAGAGCCGTAATGCGGCGTCAAATTGCCGAAGTCCCTGGTGCGCCAGCGCAGCAAGAAGAAGTGATTGCCTTTGGTGAATTTTCACTAAACCTTGCCACCCGCGAAATGTTTCATGGCGATGAGAGTATTGCCCTCACCAGTGGTGAATTTGCGGTATTAAAAGTGCTGGTTAACCATCCTCGTGAACCCTTGTCTCGTGACAAGTTAATGAACCTTGCCAGAGGTCGTGATTATTCCGCTCTTGAGCGTTCAATTGATGTTCAGGTATCACGCCTACGTCGTTTAATTGAAAAAGATGCCGCCAACCCTCGCTATATTCAAACTGTGTGGGGCCTTGGCTACGTATTTGTACCCGACGGCACCACGCGTAAGTAAGCCATGAAACTGAAGTTAAAATGGTGGCAACGCTTTTTACCCCGAAGCGCTTTTAGTCAGACGGTATTGTTGATTGGCAGCTTATTGCTGATTAATCAATTAGTGTCTTACTGGTCTGTCGCCGTTTACTTTATCAAACCCAGTTACGAGCAAATCAACCAACTGATTGCCCGCCAAATCAATATTTTATTTGTTGATGGTGTCGATGTTGGCCGTGAACACCTCACCATGGTTGATGCCTTAAATGCCAAAGTTCGTGACGATGGCATGACGGTTTACAACCTCAAACAAGCTCAAGACGCTGGACTAAATCAAGCCACTTATTACAGTTTTCTATCTGAGCAAATGTCGGTGTATTTGGGCGGCGAAGCCGAAGTGCGTTTTTCGCAGGGTGACAAACTCGATGTATGGATTAAGCCACCGCAAGCACCTTCTTTGTGGATAAAAGTGCCGCTGACCAGCATTAACGAATCTGATCTATCGCCGTTGACCTTATATTTATTAGTGATTGGCGCGCTCAGTGTCGCCGGTGGCTGGTTGTTTGCCCGCCGGCAAAACCGGCCGTTAAAAAGACTTCAAAAAGCGGCATTTGCCGTATCAAAGGGCGATTTCCCGCCGATGCTGCCGTTAAGTGGTTCAACCGAAATTGTTGAAGTAACCCATGCTTTTAACCAAATGGCCAACAGCATGAAGCAACTTGAACAAGACCGTGCCTTATTGATGGCTGGTATTTCACACGACTTGCGTACACCCTTAACTCGTATTCGGTTAGCGTCTGAAATGATGGTCGACGATGACCAGTATTTAAAAGAAGGCATCGTCACCGACATTGAAGACATGGATGCAATTATTAACCAATTTATTGCTTACATTCGTAACGACCAGGAAGGCGTGCGCGAGCCAGATCAAATTAACCGCCTAATACAAGAAATTAGCCAACAAGAATCGCACCGTGAAGAGACGATAGAATTGTCGTTAGCAGACTGTCCCGACATCGCGATGGATAGTGTGGCCATTAAACGGGTGTTGAGTAATTTAGTTGAGAATGCCTTTCGATATGGTAATGGCTGGATAAAAATAAGCTCGTACCATCAAGGTAATGCAGTCTGTTTTAGCGTTGAAGATAATGGCCCAGGCATTGATGAAACTAAAGTTGAGGCACTGTTTCAACCCTTTACCCAAGGCGATTCAGCCCGTGGCAGTGTTGGCTCTGGTTTAGGCTTAGCCATTATTAAACGCATTATTGACCGTCATCATGGCAAGGTAAAACTGTCTAACCGTCCCCAAGGTGGATTAAAAGCACAAGTATGGCTGCCGTTAATCAGCAAACGCCGATACAGCTAAACTTACATAATTCAGCTATCACGACGCTGCTATTTCAATGTCTTGATGAAGACGCAGCTATTCCAATGTCTTGATGAAGGTGTCGTGCTGAAAATGTCGCGCTGAAAATGTCGCGATCAATGTGCGTGAACTCAAAAATAAATCACAAAACAATGTAGTGACTCAATTTAAACGGTTTTACGGCTCCCTCGAAATCAATAATCATCCCACACGATAAACGGTAACATTAGTGCCATAAAATACTCATAATGGTCTTTATCTGAAGTCTGGGTAGCATGAAAATATTAACATTATCACTTAGTGCATCAGCGTTATTATTACTCCTTGCAGCCTTATTAGCCGCAACCGTGTTGTGGAGTAACCAACAACGCCAAGTGAGCGAGCAGCTCAATCAAAACTTACAGCGGATCCAACATACGTTTCAGTACGATGTGCGCAATAACATCAACAATTACCTACGAACAGGACAAAGCAACTACCTAGAACAGGCGCGCGCCGACATCACCAGTATCACCGTCAGCATCACCCAATTACACCAAGCGCATCCACAATTAGGCAGCGCCTCGCTGATCGAGTTAATGGCCCAATTAATTGGCGACTTAGACACTAAATACCGCGCCGCGGGTAAATTGGCAGGTAACCCGCGTCAATTACTGGCCTTTGCTGAGTCAGAGATGCTCGATTACAATCGCAACTTAAGCCGTTATGCTCAATCCGCCCGCCAAGGCAACAACATCGCACAGCAATACCTAGCCCTCAGCCTTGAATTACCCAGCTTGGTTTACCCATTATCGCAGCAAACTCAGACCCTACTGATAGACCAAGATACCAGCGTGACCAACAGTGTTAACTTCTCCATTAGTGCGCTTAATACCTGGCACGATAAACTACAAAGTCTACCCTTATTAAGGATTTACCGCACCGAAGCAGTGGATGAGTTTGCCTTAGGTGATGATGAACCCGAACGCATTGAAGTTGGCGAAACGCCACGTGCTGAATTACTTAGTTTGACCCAACGCTACAGCAAAGAAGTCGCCAATACCAAGCAGATGATCGCCGACAACCAAACGGTGCAAACCGCACTGATTAACGCCACCAGCCAAGTCGAGCAGCAATTAGTGACCCTAGCAAATAGGCAAACTCAAACAGACCAACAATTAAAGCTCAACTTACAATGGTTGCTGTATGGCATGGTGACCTTGCTAGCGTTGTTTTCGGTGAGTTACTTCATCTTGCAGCAACGCCGAGTGGTCACCCCGTTACGACGCTTAAATCGCGCGTTCTCGATGTTAAGCGAGTCTAACCAACGTGAACCGTTACCGGTAACAAGCCAATGTGAAACCGGCCAGATTGCGGCACACTTTAACCGACTGCTGCAACGATTTGAACAAGATGATGAACAGCAAAAACACAATATGATCCAGGTTTCACAGTCATTAAGCCAATTAGTGACCCGAATTGGTTCGTTATCAAACAGCACCCAACAAACACAAACAGTCGTACAGCAAGCACAGGGGCAAACTGCTGATTTAATTGCATTAGCCAATAAAGTAAACCGGTCGTCTAGTGCGCTAACAGCAAGCGCACAACAGACCATGAATGACATGCTGGCCAGTCAACAAGAGGCACAAGGCGTATTAACTGCTACAGAACATACATTGACCAAAGTGGATCAATGTAACCACTCGCTAACCCAGCTAAGCACCTCGGTCAGTGATGCGGCTAAAATTGTCGATGTGATAGGTAATATTGCCGATCAAACTAACTTACTGGCACTCAATGCCGCCATCGAAGCCGCAAGAGCCGGTGAACAAGGACGCGGGTTTGCTGTTGTGGCCGATGAAGTTCGCAACTTATCCCACCGTACCCAGTTATCGCTCAAGGACATCATGGCAATATTAACCCAGTTAACGACATCGAATGCCGCGCTGAGTCACAGTGTAAATGACATTAGCGAGGCTTCAGAACAGCAAAAAAGCCGGGCCCAAAGCTTGTTAACCTTTGCTCAGCAAGTACAACAACAGGCCAGCGCCATGGCAAAGAGTGCCTGTCAAGGGAGTGAACACGCAAACCAACAAGTGCATCATCTTGACGAGTTTGTGGTTGCCATGGACAGTTTACTGCTGCGAGCAAAACACGCCTTTGAACAAAGCGAAACCATTGCATTAGAAGTCAGCAACAGCGTCAACAATATAGAACAAAACTTAGGCATTGCCGCTGGGAAGGCTTAAACGTCTATCACGTTCGAATATAAAAATGGGCGCCACATTGGGCGCCCATTTTTTATCTCTAATAACCTATTATGTATAGATTATAGTGCCGCCATCACAGCTTCTGCGGTGCTGACTTCAAATGACTTACCTTGTTCAACATTAAGTAAAGTCACTACACCATTGTCGATCACCATGGCATAACGTTGTGAACGAACACCACCAAAACCTGCGGTATCCATTTCTAAGCCTAATGCTTTAGTAAAGCTGGCATCACCGTCTGAAAGCATCATCAATTCAGATGCATTTTGTGCTTCGCCCCAGGCTTTCATGACGAATGCATCGTTAACCGCAACACAAGCAATTAAGTCAACGCCTTTGGCTTTAAATTCGTCTGCCAATACCACAAAGCCAGGTAAATGGGCTTCTGAACAGGTTGGTGTAAATGCACCAGGCACGGCAAACAACACCACTTTTTTACCGGCAAATAACTCAGTCACATCGTGGTTAACCATACCGTCTTTAGTCAGTTGGCTTAATGTAGCTTTTGGTAGCGATTGTCCTTTAGCGATCATAATTATTTCCTTAATTATTAGTTAAAACGATAGGTTATCTTGGCGCCAATACCTTACGGCAGCCCAGAAATAGAATAGATAATACGGATTCACATAAAATCGAGATCAACAGCCCCAATAACATACCAATCGCAATGGCTTCTGGTTTTAACAAAATCACATGGGAATAGTTTTGCCACACCTCAGCTTGAATGTCTTTTTTTGGCGTAAGGATCACTTGTTGATAGGGACTGTAACTGTGTTGACGAAACCGTGTTAATGCATCGGTTAATGACACATAACGTTGATAAATAGACTCGATACTTTCACCGCCAGCACTAAATACTGGATCATTATTTTGTCGATAATGGCGGATCAGTTTATTGATATCCCCACCAAAAAAGCGGTCCGCATCGTGCTGAAACTCAGCCAAACTTAGCTTAGCTTCAAGCTGGTGCGCCTCGAGTCGCTGGCCGTATTGGTCAACAAAACCGGGAACTTGAATACCAATCAATACGCCACAAACAAACAGCACTAAGCGAAGGTAATCCATTAAATGTTTTATCATGATGTCATCGGTTGCGATAAAGATAAATTCAGAAAGGTCACAATATCACCAATTAGTTAACTAAGCATCTTGTATAAATGGATGTTAATTTAACGTGCAGCCGCTGAGGATTTGTAATCCAACATTCACCAATGATGGCATCACAAGCAACGGCTTAATGTCGACACCATCATCGTATCAACACGCTCAAGGGCATCGTCATACGCCCATGAGCAATACAAATAAGTTAACTCAATCCCCAATTCACTTTAGGTAGGTGTTCAACAAACCAGTCAAAGGCGCGCCCTTGATGATCTTTATGCCAAGCAATATACACACTTTGATTGGGCCTTGGGATTGAACATGGCTTTTCAATTAGTTGACCACTATCAAGGTATGATTGCACCATATGCCGCGGTAAAAACCCAATGCCCAACCCTTGCACTTGCGCCGCAATTTTAGCTTCCATGGTATTAAGGCGGATCATCTGCTTACTTTTAAAGATACCGTTATCGCGAATAGGCAAAAGCTGTGAAGTATCGGCCACCACCAGCGCCGAATAATGTGTCAATCTGTCGGCATCCAACATGCCATCCACAAACGCCAGCGGATGATGCGGCGCTACGGCAAACACAAATTCAACTTCACCCATTTTATGGGTTTGAAATACTCCTCTTGGTAGCTCGCCTGACGCGCCAATGACAATATCGGCGCGGCGACTGTGCAGTGCATCCCAACCGCCACCAACCGCTTCAACATCTAAGGTAATATCAACACTGTGCTCTAGTTGATTAAACTGCTCGATCAAATTAAACAATGGTCTCTGATAAATAATGGTATCGCGCGATAAGCGAATTTCATTTTCCCAGCCAGACTCGAGTTGCTGTACCGAATCAATTAACCGATTTGTCGCCAATAAAATTTCTCGCCCATGCTCGAGCACTAACTTACCTGCAGGGGTTAATTGCGCTCGCTGTTTTGAGCGGTCAAACAAGGCCGCACCCATTTCCTCTTCAAGTTTTTTGATGGTATAGGTCAAGGCCGACGGCACTCGATATAAAGATGCCGCTGCGGCAGCAAAACTGCCCTTACGCTCAATGGCATCTAAGGCGCGTAATGCATCAATAGTAATCGGGTTTTGCATGACCTTCTCCATATTCAAAAAAATTGAACTATTACCTCAGTTTATTCCGATTTTTTATTCAATCAAGTACCAATATACTCATCATCAATCAGTGAGACAGGCTCACTTCAAACACACAATGTTTAACCTTATTGAGGATACATACCATGAAAGCACTCGCTAAAAACATCACCCACTCTACTGCAGGTTTCAGCACATTAGCATTACGCTTACCTATTGGGATTATTTTTATGGCTCACGGCGGGCAAAAAATATTTGGTTGGTTTGGTGGTTATGGCCTTGAAGGCACTGGACAATGGATGGCATCAATTGGCATTGAGCCTGGCGTATTAATGGCCTTCTTAGCCGGCAGCGCTGAATTGGTTGGTGGATTATTTATTCTATTGGGTTTACTGACTCGCCCATCAGCGGTGGTGTTGGCTTTTACTATGATTATCGCCATTGTCAGTGTGCATTTAACCAACGGTTTATTTATGGCTAACAATGGTTATGAATTTGCATTAGCACTGTTAGCTGCCAGTGTGTCACTTGCGCTGTCTGGCTCAGGTAAAGTCGCAATCGATAACACCATTGCCACTAAATTAGCTTAAATAAATATCGGCTTAGTCTTTTTAATGGCTCTTTAGGAGAAAGTTATGATCTCATTACGTCATGCAAATCAACGCGGTAAAGCCAACTTTGGCTGGCTGGACAGCAAGCACAGTTTCTCATTTGGTAGCTATTACGATCCACAGCATATGGGGGTTTCAGCGCTGCGAGTCATCAATGATGACCGCGTTACGCCCGGAGCAGGGTTTGCGACTCATGGCCATCGTGATATGGAAATTATCAGCTATGTCCTTGAGGGCTCTATCGTCCATAAAGACAGTGAAGGTAATGTGGAAGTATTGCCTGCGGGTGAGTTTCAATTAATGTCTGCTGGCAGCGGTATTACCCACAGTGAATACAATGCATCAAACACTGAACCACTGAAGTTTTTACAAATTTGGATCCAGCCTAATACCTTAGGCAATACACCGAGATACCAGCAAAAAAACTTTGGTCAAACATTGGGCTTGACCACGATTGCCACACCAACAGGTGAAAACGGTACTTTGCAGATCAAGCAAAATGCGACATTGTCACAACTGATTTTGGCGCCTAAATCTAAAATAACCTATCAGATTGCGACTGACCGTAAAGTGTATGTTCATCAAGTCGCTGGCGAACTGAGCATTGAAGATCAACCGCTGAGTGCAGGTGATGGCGCAAAACTCACTGACATGTCCACAGTGACCTTTATTAACCCATCAGACACTCAGTCAACGGCACTCGTTTTTGATTTACCCTAAATGAGTTCAGTGAATGATTAGCCTGCGGTCGTTTCCCTGCAGGCTAAATCACATCAATCTAACGTTAGTTTATTGTCCACTGGTGGGCGTACTATTTTCAGGCATCGATGACAATGAATGGCGGTACCCGCCTAACTGACATGCGGTCCATAAACACACTGCCGTAACCAACATCATCCCAATCTGTACCCCGATTACCCCATGATAACCAGTTTGCCATAACGCCATTATTTGCTCAGAGAACATCAGCCAATCTGCAGCAATGGTGACCACTAATATGCCACTGGTCAGTAGCAATAACTGACTAATATGCCGCTTAGTATCATTCACCTTAATGCTATACAAGATCACCGCTACTAACGATGCCACAAAACAACCAACCAGCCATTCGCTTCGCCCTGGCAAGGTTGCTGGCAATAGTCTTTCACACAAAAAGCCAACGGCTGTCGCCACAATAATGCCGCCGCAACCACCAATCGTCATCGCGGTCACAATAGCAATACTGCGCGGCGAAGACTGACGCTGAGCACGGCGTTTATTAATCCACAGCATATTGCCCGCGACAATCATGGCGCTGATGGCCATTGCCAATATAAAGTACAAAATGCGGATATCTACCCCGGCAAAGTTACTAAAATGCAATGTCACTAATACATCTCTACCTTGGCGGAATACATTGTAATTATCGACATTAACCTTATTCATCACACTGCTATCTTGGACGCGATAAGTCACTTCATCACGTTGGGCAAAATTAGCCGTGTCGGTTCCACGCACTTGCACCAGAGCATTATCGGCGCCGTAATGATGGAAAATAATATTGCGTAATTCAAAATTCGATTGCTGTTTAGTTTGTTCAATTAAGGTAAACGCATTGCTCATATCCAGTGATTTTTCACTGCGCGGTTCGCTGATACGGTTAAAGCCAGCATCATTAAATAATGCTTGTCGATCGCCCTGGTAAATAAACACCACAAAAGCCAGCTGGAACACTATGGCCAAGTTAAGGATCAAGCCGCTTAGTGCATACATCAAGGTAAAGGGCAGTGTCATCACCCCTGCTACGGTATGAAGATCGAGCAGTTTATCGCGACGCTGTTTATCGACCCGATACAAAAAGAACTGTTTTAGCAATTTGCGGGCGTGAATAAAAATCCCCGACACTAATGCAAATAAAAAGATCAGTGTCACCATACCAATCAGATAACTGCCACCGGGCAGATCGAGGTTGTAATGCAAGCGATAAATAAATTGCGATAGATAAAAGTCATCTTTGCCAGCAACAGTTTGACCGTTTTTAGGATCAACCAATATCGCCATGGATTGAGGCGCTGATTGTGGAGCGTCTCCCACTATATCAAAGTAAAAAATATAATAAGGTACTAGCTGGGTCGGCATATTTATCCGAAAACGGCCATTATAATCAAGCGGATATTCAGCCAACTTTTGCTCAACTAATGTCGCTAGTGGTATGTCTGCTTGGCTGTTATCGACAGGATGATGCGGGGTGATGGCCCATTGCGTTATTTCGTCGTGAAATAAGGTTACGGCGCCGGCCCAAAATACCAAAAATAATAACGGTGAAATAATTAACCCAAGCCAACTGTGGGCTTCGATAAGGTTTTTAATGACTTTGTGCTGTACGGGAGAATCAGATTTCATTGAGGTATTCATGACTTAGGTTTGAGAAAAAAATAACAATGCATTGATAAGGCTACTGGCCACAAGCCATTTTGCACACACCAAGCTGGCGGCCTTTGCGCTATTACGGCTATAACAAAATGCCATCACCATAACCCACATACAAAAACCCAGCATAAGCCCGACAAAGAGTTTTACATCGACATCCACAGGTAAGATCCGAAATACCATGAGCATTAAACTGATTGCCAATAATAATCCCCAAAAAAATGCCGAAAATGACTTAGGCCACATGATTATTTAACCCCAACCAGCACGATACTGACAAATAGCGCAAAGCCTAACGAGCTCACCCAAATACTGCGACCTTTATAATGCGACGCCACCAGCACCAGTAATATCCACATGGTCATCATACAAATCAGCACCACTAAACTGGCCACTAATACACTGTAAGAATGGCTAAATCCCCACAAAGCGAACAACACCGCTATACCGCATAAACTCCAAGACAGTAATTTAGGCAAAGGAAAACTGATAAGCTGCTGTTTATCAGATGCCAAATAGGCAAACAAACAACCAAGCCATAAAGAAGATACACTGACAAGTTCCATTTGATAAGGTCTCAAGATAATTAATGCAAATGATAATGATTTGTATTAATTATCCCGAATGTGCTCGGGTAATACAAGTAGATTGTCAATAAACCTTAAAAACAATCCTCAATCAGTGATCTGATAACGCAGTAACGACCTCTGGTGGCATAATTATTACTGCAAAAAATGATCACTTGTGCAAATAATCGCTGTAAAAAATAACCACCCAGGAAAATAACGACGACATTAACGCTCGCTATGACGATGAAACCGGCAGGCCACAGATAAGTGAATCGCCGAGTAACGTCGCCGCATACCTTAAAGCAATCGTATTAACGGTAAATATGCTCATTTTGGCTTATTTATCCCATCTATTAACCCTAATTGAGGTTAAATAGTTTTTTTAGTCAGCGTCTCCAACGGCCGGTCAATGCAGTTTGGCCGCTGACATTACTGATAGATCCCTAAGATTACCGCAACATAGCGTCAACCTATAAACCGGTTAGTTAACAGCAGATTAACTAAAGCTCATTATTTCTCAATCCACGTGTCACTCATCACATTGCTGATGTATTATGTGATGCTAAGACATAAACAGATAAGTTAATATCATTGCTGGACAAAGGGTCTTCCCTTGCTTAGGATTAATATTTGACCAATCACAATAATAATACAACGTCGAACAGGGAACGTGAGATGAGATATTCCCTTCTTAATACCATTTTTTATTTAAAATAAGGCAATGTAATATGCTAAAACGCATCGTTTACGGCGTATGTGGCGCAGCTATTGTTGGACTCGGCTTATTCAGTTTATACGCTTGGAATCCTGCAATTGACCCCGTCATACCCGCTCAAACAGATTATTCGCCACAGGTTATCGAACAAGGCAAAACCCTCGCCGCAGCAGGTTATTGCAGTACTTGTCACACCCCGCCCGGTGGTACGGCTTATGCCGGTAACTATGAAATGCACACTGATTTTGGCACCATTTATTCAAGTAACATTACCCCAGATGTCGAAACAGGTATTGGTAACTGGTCAGAAGCGGCTTTTAGTCGCGCTATGCGCACTGGTGTAAGTCGTGATGGACATCATTTATTACCGGCGTTCCCTTATGAGCACTTTAATAAAATGACCGACGATGACATTAGTGCTATTTATGCTTACATCATGACGTCAGTCCCAGCCGTCAGCCAAGTCAAAAAAGACAACGGTATTCCATTCCCGCTCAATATCCGATGGTTTCAAGCCGGTTGGAAACTGCTGTTTGCAGACACTCAACCTTTTGAGGTTAACAGCCAGCAATCTGCCAAATGGAACCGTGGCGCTTATTTAGCTCAAGGTATTGCTCACTGTGGTGCATGTCATACTCCGCGTAATGCACTGGGCGGCGAAAAATATGCACAAATGTACCAAGGCGCAGCCATTGATGGCTGGATAGCACCGTCATTAACCTCAACAAGTACTTCACCGATCCCTTGGCGTTCGCAAGACTTTTACGAATACCTCACCACAGGTAACTCGCCTTATCACGGCAGTGCGGCAGGCCCAATGGCGCCGGTGATGCACAAAGGATTATCTGCGCTCCCCAGCAGCGATCTTCAGGCCATTAGCGGTTATTTTGCCGATCTTGCCGGCACGAACAAAACTGACCAGTCACAAACGAGCAGCACTTTACAGGCGGCAATAACGGCGCAGCATCAACAACCGGATCTACGGATTGATGAAGGCGCGCGTTTGTATGCTTCTGCTTGTCAAGCATGCCACTACAATAGCGACCAATTAGTTAAAGGCCGTCCATTGATTACTATCGGTTCGGCGACCCATCTTGATGCTCCAACTAACCTGATTAACGTAATACTCGATGGCGTACGTAACGATCAAGGGATCCGCGGCGTGGTAATGCCAGGATTCCGAGATGCGCTGAGCGATAAAGATATTAGCGCAATAGCAGCCTATTTGCGTCAAACCGCTGGGGAAAGTACCTGGCCGAAATTACAACAACAAGTGGGCGAGATCCGCAATCAACCCCGATTTGAGCACTAATTCACTGGAGAAGTGACAATGGCAAAATTTATTTTAAACGGCAAGCCGATGACTGCCGATGTAGAGAGTGATACGCCTCTACTGTGGGTAATTCGCGATGAACTCAACATGACCGGCACCAAGTTTGGTTGCGGCATTGGCACTTGTGGTGCCTGCACAGTCCATGTTGGCGGCCGAGCAACACGGTCATGCATTACCCCAATATCGTCAGTTGAAGGGGCCGAAATCACTACGATTGAAGGTCTTTCAGAACAAGGCGACCATCCATTGCAAATTTCTTGGCAAAAGCTGCAAGTGCCACAATGTGGTTACTGCCAGTCGGGCCAAATTATGCAAGCGGCGGCATTATTAAAAGATATTCCAAAGCCTTCAGACAAAGACATTGACGCTGTGATGGGCGGAAATTTATGCCGCTGTATGACCTACGTTCGTATTCGTAGCGCCATTCATGAAGCCGCAAACGCAACCAAGGAGAGCAACGATGAGCAGACTGCCTAAACGTGGATCGGTTGGCATGAGCCGCCGCGGTTTTTTAATTGCCATGACAGCTGTCGGTGTCAGTTTTGGTTTTCCTCGTCACTTGATGGCGGCAATGGATCCTGCCAGCCCAGACGGTAAAGTACTCCCGAGTGAAGGCGATATTTACGAACCTTCATTGTGGTATTCAATCGACACCGCAGGCAAAATTAAAGTCAACATTATGCGCTCAGAAATGGGCCAACATGTCGGCACCGCTATTGCGCGTATTCTTGCTGATGAGCTAGAAGCGTCATGGGATGATATTGAAATTATCCATGTCGACAGTGATCCACGCTGGGGTTACATGGTCACTGGTGGTAGTTGGTCTATTTCGCAAAGTTGGCCGGTATATCGTCAAGCAGGCGCCGCCGGCCGTACTGCGTTAATTGAAGCTGCCGCTAAAAAATGGGGCCTTGCGCCACAAGACTGTAAAGCCAGTAATGGGAAAATTATCTCAAGTAAAGGCGAGCTGTCTTATGGTGAGTTAGTCACCATGGGCTTAACGCGTGAGTTTACTGAAGAAGAACTGAAAGCCCTGCCGCTTAAACCCAATGCAGACCTAAAACTGGTCGGGCAGCAAGTGACGTCTCTTGATATCGCCAATAAAACCAACGGTAAAACGATATTTGGTATCGACGCTAAAGTCGATGGCATGGTATACGCCAACCCGATTTTACCTCCGACCCGTTATGGATCTAAAGTGGTTAAGTTTGATGACTCAGCCGCAAAAGCAGTAAAGGGTTATCAGCAAACAATCGTGCTAGACGATGCCAGTGGCAGCGTACCTGGTTGGTTAATGGTAATCGCCAGCAGCTTTAATGCGGCGCAAAAGGCCTCAAAACTGGTTAAGGTTACATGGGATGCGGGTGAAACGGCAAACGTGTCTGAAGCAGATATTATTGCCCATGGTAAAACACTGCTTGGCGATCAAACCAAAGGCAGTATTTTAGACACTGGCAATAGTAACACTGAGCCCGTTTTTGCCAGCGCCAGCAGCACTATTGCCGAAGAATATATCACCAGCACGGTATTGCATGCACAAATGGAACCCCTTAATGCCTTGGTATTTAAAAACCCAGACGGTGTATGGGAAGTGCATTCAGGTACTCAATGGCAGTCACTTACGCTACCCGTACTAGCCACAGCATTAGGCGAAGATGAAGCTAACATTGTTATTCGTAGCTACATGTTAGGTGGCGGCTTTGGCCGTAGACTTAACGGCGATTATACTATTCCGGCCGCATTAACCTCTAAGGCATTAGGCGGGAAACCGGTTAAAATGGTGCTAACGCGCCCACAAGACATGCTATTTGATAGCGCGCGATCAGCTTCAGTACAGCAGCTAAAAATGGCCTTTGACGATAAAAAAATCGTTACCGCCATGGAACATCACGCCACTGCAGGTTGGCCAACCCAAGCATTAGTCCCTGGCTTTATGCCAAAAGGCACCAATGGCGAACCTTATGATCCGTTTTCAATTGCAGGCGCAGACCATTGGTACAGCGTTGGCGCCCAAAAAGTACGGGCAGTATCAAACGATCTTGCCATGGCAACCTTCAGACCGGGTTGGTTACGTTCTGTCGGACCCGGTTGGACTAATTGGGCCGTTGAAAGCTTTATGGATGAAGCCGCCCATCATGCAGGTAAAGATCCATTGCAGTTCCGTTTAGACATGCTGATCGCCGAAGGCCGCAATGCCGGTAGTACGCCGGTTGCCGAAGGCGGCGCTGCGCGCCAAGCCGTAGTATTGAAAAAAGCCGCCGAGATGATTGGTTGGGGCACACCTCAAGCCAAAGATACCGCGCTTGGAATAGCATCAACCTTTGGTCAAGAACGTGATATGCCAACATGGGTATCGTGCGCGGTACAGGTCCATGTCGACAAAAGCAACGGTATTGTCAATGTGCAAAAGCTTTATATCGCCATCGATGCCGGTATTATTGTTGATCCAAATGGCGCAGAAGCGCAGTGTCAAGGTGCAGCATTATGGGGATTATCCATGGCGTTATACGAAGGTACTGAACTGCTTAATGGTCAGTATAAAGATTCAAACTTCAATACCTATACCCCGCTGCGCTTAGGTCAAACTCCTGAAGTTAAAATTGAGTTTATCCCAGGCAAAATGCCACCTTCTGGATTAGGTGAGCCAGCAGTAACCCCTGTAGCCCCAGCTATTGCCAATGCAATCTACAATGCAGTCGGTGTACGTTTACGTAAAATCCCGATGAAGCCTAGCGAGTTGAAAAGTGCACTCACTAAAGTGTAATAGCTTACTACACCGCTAACAAAAAGCCCGATACCTTGTATCGGGCTTTTTCATACCAATTTTCATATCATTAACACAAATCAAAGCATTAAGATTACGGCCTCCATCAGCAACAGCACACTAACTGACGGAGACTGCTCAATGAAAGATCGCTTTAGTCGCGCAGATAAAGCGCTGTATTGCGCCAAACGAGGCGGGCGAAACCAAATACAACAAGCACAGACTCGATAATCCCGATCATTTATGTGTCATAGTCATCCGTCACAAATGCCTCCATACAACAAGGCTAATGGCCTTCGGCAAATAAATAATTGAGCCAGCCCTGCATTCTTAACAATACCTTTCGCATGACCGCAACATGGCTAAAATGATCGGTATAAATAGCCACTTGTCCCGCAACCCCCGCAGGCAATGATTGCCTTATTGCGTTATCTTCTAGCTCAATCAACACCACGACTCGGCCGCGGTGAAACAACTTATTTGATGACTGTAAATTACCACTAAATTGGATCTCACCTTCTGCCATTGCGGGCAGTATTTTGGCAACTTTGCCTTTAAACACTTGCCCTGGCATGGCATCAATTATCACCTCAGCCTCATCACCTTCTTTAAGGCGTAACAGTGAGTTTTGCCAAAAAGCACCGGCAAAATATCGGGTTTCATCCGGAATAAAGGTTAATGCAGGACGTAATGGTAAAGGCACTGCCATAACACCTTTTCGCAGCGCCAACTGCGTCACAACACCATTTGCCGGCGCCCTAACGACTGTTTGTTGTAAGTCATACTCGGCCTTGGCGAGTTCAGCTTGAAGGCCCGCCACTTTGGTATTAACCCCGTCAATATTTGACTCATAGGCCAAACGAGTCCGCAGTTCCTCTGCTAAGGCGCCATCAAGTTGCGCTAATGAGGCAATGTATAACTGGCGGCGGTTGTCGAGTTCAAGCTCAGTAAAGGGTGAATTACGCCCGGCTTTTTTACGACCGTCGTCATAACGACGATAAGCGGATCCGCTACGATCTTTATCTGCAGTGGCTTGTTCAACTCTGGCAGTTGCAACCTGAAATGCGGCTTCAAGCTGCGGCACTTGCAGCTCAGCTTCTTTTAGCGCTGCTTGTTTTTGCTTAACCATTGCAAGGTAAGGTGTAGGGTCAATTTTAAATAACACCTCACCTTCTTTCACTGGCGTGTTCGGCTTAACATTGACTTCGATAACCAATCCTTTAACTGCGGGCACAATCGGAATAGTGACGAAATACTCGCGAGCAAATTTCGAATAGGGGTGGTTGTAATTCATTAAAATTAATAAAGTACCAATTAACACAATTCCGCCGAGAATGGCCGTCGGCACGGTCCATTTAGTTAACGGAATTTTAAATACTTTAAAAACTGCGATGCAAAATGCGGTATAAGTCAGTATGAGTAGTAAGTCCATGCTTATGCCTCTTGTGAATGTTCATCTGAAACGGGAGGAGTCGAGACGACAGAACGTTGCTCTAATAGCGACAAACGATCTGTTAGTACTGTGACATGATTCATTAGCTCTTTAACTTCACCCTCAAGTATCAATTCTCGCTTTCTCGAATCACTAAACCCCCAGCCTCTATCTTCACGATATAACGTGGCCCAAATCCATAAAAATGGCCAAATGGCATGCAAAGTAAATAAGCTTACCCAACCGGCAATATGCAGTGCATCTTGTTGTGGATGATTACGTTTTTTCGCAATCTCGTAGGGAATATCATGAATCGCAATAATGCCGTAAAAAATAAATATCACTACAAAAAATATAATCCCTAGCGCAAAATAATCTAAAAACATAACGTCTCCCTGTTACCTTGATTAAATATAAGTCATTTCAATCAGTATAGAACCGATTAAAAAAAGAACCTGTTGATGTTAAAAATATCCATAAAAAACCCTCTATTATGCGTCAACACAATAACGGGCTATTTATGTAAACATCAGGACAAATCAAGTCGGTATTAATCACCTACCATTGTTGCAAAAACTCAAGTCGCGACATATCTTACTCATCCGGTTGCCATGGTTCATCAGACAAGGACTCAACCGTAAAGTCACCTAACGCCGTAGGCTCTTCACTGTGACATAATGAGTTCATTGGCTAAGTAATGCAGGACGGCGCTCTAATACAATGTGCCTAGCACATAGGGCCTTTGCGTTGGGCTAATGCACCTTTATACACTTTAAGATCCATCAACACTGACCTTCCCCCTGCAAGCTCACGGTGTAACGTTGCACTAACGCCATTAACCCGTCACCCTTTCACTTCAAACGTAATGAATAGGATCTGAAAAACTAAAGCGATATTTAGGCCGCATAATGCTGGCGCGGGCGCCATAGTGTAATAACACAGACTGGAAATATAGGCATTAGGATTGAGCAAGTAACTATCATCAACCGACAGCAGCATTGAATAAGAGGACAAGGTTCACTCGCTAGCGTAACCCTCGGCCATGAGTGATTAACACAAAAAAGCCCTGCCGACTTATGTCCACAGGGCTTTTATAGGCAGTCGTCCAGCGTCGAACGATGCAAAGATTAAGCTTTTTTAGCCGCTATCGCTGCTTGAACTTGGTTAATAGCAGTGCCACCTAATACGTCACGTTTTTCTAAACAGGCTTCAATAGTCAAGTTAGGATACACGTCATCGCTGATCACCTTGGCAAACGGCTGTAACTCAGCCACGGTGAGATCTTCAATCGGCTTTTGCTGAGCAATAGCAAATACCACCACTTCACCCACCACGTGATGTGCTTCACGGAACGGCATACCTTTAGCCACAAGGTAATCAGCTAGTTCTGTTGCATTAGCATAGCCTTGTTGTGCGGCCACCAGCGCTTGTGGACGGTTCACTTTTAAGCCGGACAACACTAAAGCCGCCATATCTAAACAAATAGCCCAGCTGTCGACCACATCAAACAAGCCTTCTTTGTCTTCTTGCATATCTTTGTTATACGCCAATGGCAGGGCTTTCATGGTGGTCAAAATGCCCATTAAACTGCCATAAACACGGCCTGTTTTACCACGAATAAGCTCTAATGCATCGGGATTTTTCTTTTGTGGCATCAATGACGAGCCAGAGGTCACTTCGTCAGCCAATGAGATAAAATTAGCTTCGCCAGAGTTGAAGAAAATTAAGTCTTCGGCCATGCGGCTTAAATGCATCATGCTGATTGATGCTGCGCTGCATAATTCAACCACATGGTCGCGATCTGACACACTGTCTAAGCTGTTTAAGGTTGGGCGAGCAAAGTTTAACGCTGATGCGAGCGCATGACGATCAATCGGATAGGCGGTACCCGCTAACGCACCTGAACCTAATGGGCAGGTATCGGCACGATTAAGCGCATCTTGCAGGCGGCTAATATCACGCTCATACATTTCCACATAGGCTAACGCCCAATGACCAAAGGTGATCGGCTGTGCACGCTGTAAATGGGTGTAACCCGGCATAACCGCATCAACTTCACGTTCAGCAAGGGCAACTAACTCTGCATGCAATGTACCTAAACGTACCAGCAAAGCTGCACCTTCTTTTTTACACCATAGCTTTAAATCAGTCGCGACTTGGTCATTACGAGAACGACCTGTATGCAGTTTTTTTCCTAAGTCACCGACTTTGGCAATCAACTTTTGTTCAACAAAGCTGTGAATATCTTCCGCGCCGTTGCTGATAATGGCCTGTGGATCATTACCCACTTCCACCAGCAGTTCATTTAAAGCCGCTTTTAAGTCGATACATTCTTTAGCCGTAATAATCCCGACACTGGCAATAGCGTCTGCCCATGCGATAGAGCCGACAACATCTTGTTCAAATAAGCGGTAATCCACTGGCAGTGAGTCATTAAATAATTTGAAAAGTGCACTGGTTTCGCCCTGAAATCTTCCGCCCCATAATGCCATTTCGGTATCCTCTTTTTCGATATTACAATTCAATGATGTCGGTGTAGTTGATATCAACTTTGTTATAATCACTTTTTTAAAAATGAGCAAAAGTGATTATAAGAAAGGCGCTTTGCAGCGCCTTATATTGTTTGCTTACTGTCTATTTAGCGTTTAGCGCGCGAATACGGCTTGGTAACGAATATAAACGAATAAAGCCTTCAGCGTGTTTTTGATCGTACACGTCATCTTCACCAAAGGTGGCAAAAGATTCTGAATACAAGCTGTTTGGCGAACGTTTTTTAACAGCCGTTGCTTGGCCTTTGTAAAGCTTAATGACCACATCACCGTTAACCGATTCGGCTAATGATTCAGATGCAGCAATAAGTGATTTACATAATGGTGTAAACCAACGACCGTCATACACTAGGTGTGACATTTGGGCGGCAATTTGCTCGCGCCACGTACGGCTGGTTTTGTCCAAGACTAATTCTTCAATGGCACGAAGACCGGCAAACATTACCGTTCCACCTGGGGTTTCGTAACAGCCACGTGATTTCATCCCTACAAGACGGTTTTCGGTAATGTCGATACGACCTACACCGTGTTTACCTGCGATGTCGTTTAACGTCATTAATGCAGCATATGGCGATAAAGCTTCATCGTTTACATGAGTAATACGGCCATGTTTAACGCCTAACGACACATATTCTGGCTCGTTTGGCGCATCTTCTGGGGCAACGGTTAACGTCCATACGCCTTTTGATGGCTCGTTCCACGGATCTTCTAACTCGCCACCTTCGTGGGAAATATGCCATGCGTTTGCATCACGGCTATAAATTTTAGTCGCTGAAGCTGCGGTTTTAATATTACGCTCTGCGAGGTAATCCAGTAAGTCTTCGCGGCTACGCATTTCCCACTCACGCCAAGGCGCAATCACTTTTAAGTCTGGTGCTAATGCCGCAAAACAACCTTCAAAGCGTACCTGGTCATTGCCTTTGCCGGTACAGCCATGGCATACCGCGTCAGCGCCAACTTTACGGGCCACTTCAACTTGCGCTTTGGCAATGATTGGACGCGCCATTGAAGTGCCGAGTAAATAGGTACCTTCGTAAATAGCACCCGTTGCGATAGTGGGGTAAATGTAATCTGCCACCAACTCTTCTTTTAAGTCAACGATATAACATTCGCTGGCACCTGAGGCTAACGCCTTTTCAGTTAAGCCCACTAACTCTTCTTCACCTTGGCCTACGTCGGCACAGAATGCGACGATTTCGCAGTTATCATAGGTTTCTTTTAGCCACGGGATAATGGCTGAGGTGTCTAACCCACCAGAATACGCCAATACCACTTTTTTAACGCCGGTTTTTTTCACTGCATTAGACATGTTTATTTCCTAAAATCGATTACGTATATAGTTAATTTAATAACGCCAACGGCACTATTGACTTATATAATGAGACTAACTTAATAAGGTGACTAATACTGCATTTTGCGCATGCATACGGTTTTCTGCTTGATGTAAAACCAATGAACCTTCACCGTCCATCACCTCGTCGGTCACTTCCACGCCGCGATGCGCAGGCAAGCAGTGCATAAAGAATTTAGCCCCAGCTTTAGCCATTAACGCACGGTTGACTTGATACGGTGCAAAACGGGCTTTTATATCCGCCAGCGGTGTTTCATCACCCATTGAAATCCACGTATCCGTATAAATAGCATCGTGGCCTTCTATGGCATTAATGTCAGCACTTAAGGTCAATTTGCCACCATTTTTTTGTGCTAAAGCTTGTGCTTCGCTGACGATTGATGCGTCAGGGAACGCGCCCTCAGGGCAAATCACTGTCATCGTTAGGCCCAAAATAGCCGCACCGTAAATGAGTGAGTGTGTCACATTGTTACCATCGCCCACATAAGCCAGTTTAGCTTGGCTCACATCATCAAACTGCTCGGCTAACGTTAAAAAGTCAGCAAGTGCTTGGCACGGATGGTACAAGTCTGACAAGGCATTAATAACAGGTACGCTGCCATGTTCAGCTAATTGCTCAATCGTGGTATGCGAGTAGGTTCTAGCCACAATAGCATCGGCCCAACATGAAATGTTAGTGGCAAAGTCAGCAACCGATTCGCGTTGGCCCAAGGCACCATTTTGTTGATCTAAGTATAAGCAATGACCACCTAATTTATTAATGCCAATATCAAAACTGACTCGGGTACGCAATGATGGTTTTTCAAATAGCATCACAACGCTTTTACCATCTAAGGCGCGACGGTACTCAGCAGGGGTGTTCTTAATTTTTTTAGCCAGTTCAATGATGGCTAAAAGCTGAGATTGAGTTAACTCTTTTATCGACAATAGGTGCTGCATAGACTACTACTCCATTAAGGTTGTATTTGAGTCCCGACGGACCCACCTTTGACTAAGGTTTTTAACTGTTCAGCATCACGCCACGAAGCAATCTGCACGGGTTTCCCCATCCATTGCGCGACTTCTAATGCGGCTTCCACTTTAACTTTCATGCCTTTTTCAATCACCCCTTGGGCGACTAAGTATTCAATTTCACTTTTATTTAAGCAGTTAATTAACTGGCCTTTACCGTCTAATACGCCCGACACATCTGACAATAAAACTAAGGTGCCATTAACCAATTTAGCTAACGCAGTTGCCGCTTGGTCAGCATTAACGTTTAACATTTTACCTTGGCTAGAAATGGCAATGGAGCTACAAATTGGCATCCAACCTTGGCCTAAAATAAAGTTTAAATAGGTGGCGTCTTTTGGCTCAACTTCACCAACGAGGCCTAAACGCTCATCTTTAATTTTGGCACTTACCGTGTTGCCATCGCCTAGGCTCATGCCCACACTCACAATACCCGCTTTAGCAGCCGCGGCTTGTAGAATTTTGTTCGATGTGCCCGCTAATGCACCAACCACAATAGGAATTTGGTCTTCTGGCGTGACACGTAAACCATCGAGCTTAATGGTTTCTTTACCATTAGCGGCTAACTGTTCGTCAACTAGGCAACCACCGCCATGGACTAATATGACTTGCTGACCTGCAGCAAGCATTTCTGCTGCGGCTGTCATTAAACGCGCAATACCCATTTCGCACTGGAGTAATGCACCACCCACTTTTAATACTAATACAGATTTTGTCGCCATGATTCTTATTCCTTTACTAATGCGATCCGATTACACACCGAAATGGATTTTAATGCACTGTAGCCCTTGGCTCGCAGCACCTTTCATTAAATTATCAATCGCACTGGCGACCACTAAATAACCGCTATTGGCATCATATTTCCAACCTAAATGACAATTTGGTGTATTGACGACATCATCCACTTTAGGAAATTGATTATGCTTTACCGTCACGATGGGTGCGTTGTCATACACGCTATACGCTTTGATCACATCGGCTTCGGTGGTACCTGGTTTTAGTTGTACGGTTATCGTCGCTAAAATACCACGCTTAAAGTTACCTAAATGCGGCGTAAAGATCACTTCTTGGCCTAAATGTATGGCAATTTCAGGCTGGTGTCTGTGGCCTAACACACCGTATGGCGTTAAGCTGACTTCGCAAAAATTAGTGTGCAGTTGCGCTTTACGACCCGCACCAGTGACACCACTAACGGCATTAATCACCGGATACATCGAGGTTAATAATGACTTTAATGGTTTTAATGCAGTGAGCGACGCTGTGGGGTAACAACCTGGCACAGCAATCATTCTGGTTTGTTTAATCTGCTCGCTATGCCACTCTGCTAGACCATATACCGCCTGAGCTAATACGTCAGGATGAGTATGCTCAAAGCCGTACCATTTAGGATACTGTGCCACATCAGCAAAACGATATGCACCGCTTAAGTCGAACACTGCAAGACCTTGGTGGTAAAACCATGCGGCAAGCTCTAGGCTCACTGAATGCTCAGTCGCTAATACCACGGCATCGGCTTCGGCAACGATTCGCTTTTTAGCCTCATCGGATAGCGGCGAAAGCGTGTAAGCCATGTGGCTATATGTAGGGTATAAGTCGGCTAATTTACGACCTTTATCTACACTATTTTCCGACACATACAACCCTTGAACGCTGAGATTGCAGTCTGCGTTAATCAACGAGGTGATTTGTGCACCTGTGTAACCACTGGCGCCAATAATTGCGATGCTTTTCATAAGTTTGTTTTCTTTTTGATAGTGATAGAAAGTGTCAGCATAGACTATGTAGACGGGATCCGTCTAATTTCGGACTATCGTCGCAGGACGTTCGCGTTGATTATTGATATAGTGGATTTAGCAGCGAGAAAGCACATATTTATTTTCATTTTTATCGTTCTATTTATGGTGTCGGTTAATGCTGTTTGCTAGACTACCACACAATATTAATTATGCAATATATGTGAATAAGTATTTTAAATATTATTTTTAGGATAACCCATGAGCACACTCCCAAATCTAAAAAGTTGTTTTACACAGCTGATTGCAGCGCCATCAGTCAGTGCAATCGAAGCTGAAGACGATATGAGTAACCATGCAGTTATCAACTTGTTGCAAAACTGGTTTAGCGAGCTTGGTTTTGAATGTGAAACGCCTACAGTAGAAGATTCACGTAACAAGCAAAATCTTATTGCTAGAATAGGTTCTGGCAGCGGCGGGTTATTATTAGCAGGCCATACCGATACCGTACCATTTGACGAAGGCCTCTGGAGCCAGAGCCCATTTGAGATGGTTGAAAAAGATAATCGCTGGTATGGTTTAGGCACCTGTGACATGAAAGGCTTTTTTGCACTAGTGCTTGAAGCATTAAAAGACATGCCACTGGACCAATTTAAACGCCCGTTGACTATTTTTGCCAGCGCGGATGAAGAGACCACCATGAGCGGTGCCAAAGCGTTCGCCGATTCCAAAGCAGTGGCCCCTGATTATGCGGTTATTGGTGAACCCACCAGCTTAAAACCTGTCTATATGCATAAAGGTCACTTAGCTCAAGGGATCCGTGTGATTGGTCGCAGTGGCCATTCATCAGATCCAGCGCGCGGCCTCAATGCCATTGAAGTTATGCATAAAGTTATTAGTCAGCTAATGACACTAAAACAGCACCTAAGTGAAAATTATCGCGAAGATGCATTTACAGTGCCTTACCCAACAATGAACTTTGGCCATATTCATGGTGGTGATGCTGCCAACCGTATTTGTGGCTGCTGCGATTTACACTTAGATATTCGCCCATTACCTGGCATGGAGTTAGCTGAACTCGAATTAATGGTATTGAACTACTTATCCGATATCAGTAAGGAGTATCCTGGTAGCATTAGTGTCAGTACTTTGTACCCAGGTGCAGAATCGTTTGCTGGAAAAGCAGATAATCCGTGGACCAAATTGGTGGCAGAGTTATCTGGACATGATGCCGAAGTGGTGAACTATTCAACCGAGGCCCCCTATATTAATAAACTGGGCTGCCAAACCTTAGTATTGGGCCCAGGGAGTATTAACCAAGCTCATCAGCCAGACGAATTTATTGGCTTAGAATACCTAACGCCCACGGTCGAGTTAATTAAGAAAATGATTTATCACGCATGTATGAAGTAATCGTCTCGGTTAGGTTTTTTTAATCATATAAATGTAATATTTTTACGAAATAAAATTACTAAACACACCACCCGTGTATTGACCGATATTGATACGCTGGGTATTGTAATGGTTGAGTATTGACAAAGTAGTTCTTTTTTTGGGGAGTTAGTATGACAGAGCAAACGGCAGATATGTATGCGTCACTTCGATCAAATGTAGGAAATTTAGGTCAGATATTAGGTGAAACGATGCAAAACCATTTAGGTGGTGCATTTTTAGAAAAAGTAGAACAAATTCGTATTTTAGCCAAGAAATCTCGCCAGGGTGACGAAGCCTCTCGCGAGCAAATGCTCGCATTATTAACGGCTTTACCTGACGAAGAACTGGTGCCTTTCGCTAAAGCCTTCAACCAATTTTTAAATTTAGCCAATATCGCAGAACAATTTCATACCATTAGCCGCAATTGCGACGAGCTCGTGTGCGTGCCCGATCCAGTAGAGCAGTTACTCGGACACATGCTGGATACCGATTTAGACAAAAAAGATGTCATTGAGTGCTTAAAAGATTTAGACATCGATTTAGTATTAACCGCGCATCCAACAGAAATTTCACGTCGTACGTTAATTCAAAAGTACGCTGGGGTAGTTGATTGCTTAACCGAGCAAGAGAACAAACAGCTAACGGAGCGCGAACGCAGACAAAGCACCCTGCGTCTTCGTCAACTTATTGCCCAAATTTGGCATACCAACGAAATCCGCAGCGAACGCCCTACACCCGTTGATGAAGCTCGCTGGGGGTTAAGCACTATCGAAACCTCATTGTGGCAGGCTATCCCTGATTTTTTGCGTCAACTCAATGATCAAGTTGAACAAAAAACCGGACAACAGCTGCCTATCGATGTATGTCCAGTCAGATTTTCAAGTTGGATGGGCGGCGATCGTGATGGCAACCCATTTGTGACTTCAATCGTTACCCAAGAGGTACTCGACCGTAATCGCCATGCTGCAGCAAGACTGTACTTAAAAGATATTGTAACCTTGCTTGGCGAACTTTCGATGGATCAAGCTAATGCTGAATTATCAGCGTTAACCGACAACAGCAAAGAACCGTACCGCGATGTATTACGCCAATTGCGTGGTCAATTACGTAACACCATCGATTACCTTAATGCCCGACTTGAAGGCAAAAAACCAGACATAGATACCAGCGAGCTGATTTGGCACAAAACTGATTTACTGCAACCACTAGAGCTACTTTACAAAAGCTTATCCGATTGCGGTATGAAGTTGATCGCCAATGGACTATTACTCGACATCCTGCGCCGTTTAGCGTGTTTTGGTATTCACATGCTACGCCTAGATATTCGTCAAGATGCATCACGCCACAGTGACGTAATAGCTGAACTTACCCGTTATTTGGGCATGGGCGACTACAATCATTGGGACGAAAATGAAAAACAAGCCTTTTTACTGCGCGAATTAACCAGTAAACGTCCGCTCATTCCAGTAAACTGGCAACCTAGCGATGACGTCGCAGAAGTCATCAGAACCTGTGCTTTAGTCGCACAACAGCCAGTAAATGCATTAGGGTCATACGTGATATCAATGGCCAGCAAACCGTCTGATGTATTGGCCGTATTATTACTACTAAAAGAAGCCGGTTGCACTAACCCGATGCATGTAGTGCCGTTATTTGAAACCTTAGCCGATTTAGAGAGTGCAGCTGATTGCATGACTTCGCTACTGAACATTGATTGGTATCGAGGTTATACCAAAGGTATGCAAGAAGTCATGATTGGTTATTCTGACTCCGCTAAAGATGCCGGCGTAATGGCAGCGGCTTGGGCACAATACCGTGCACAAGAACAATTAGTTGCGGTGTGTAAAAAAGCCGACGTTAAATTAATGTTGTTCCATGGTCGTGGCGGTTCAATCGGTCGTGGCGGCGGACCGGCTCATAAAGCGATTTTATCGCAGCCACCAGGCTCGGTTGATGGCCGTATCCGCGTGACAGAACAAGGCGAAATGATCCGTTTTAAGTTTGGTTTACCTAAATTGGCAGTCCAAAGCTTAGCCCTATATACCTCAGCGGTGATGGAAGCGACATTATTACCGCCTCCTGAGCCTAAAAAAGCGTGGCGAGATTGCATGCAACGCATTGCTGAAGAGTCGGTGTTGCATTATCGCGGTATTGTTCGTGAGGAACCTGACTTTGTTGCGTATTTTAGAGCCGCCACACCAGAAGTTGAATTAGGAAAACTGCCATTAGGCAGTCGCCCAGCTAAACGAAAAGTCGACGGTGGTATTGAAAGCTTACGCGCCATTCCATGGATTTTCGCGTGGTCACAGAATCGCTTAATGTTACCGGCTTGGCTTGGCGCTGGCGAAGCATTACAAGATGCGGCAGATCGCGGCGAGCTTGAACTATTACGCGAGATGGAACAACAATGGCCATTCTTTGAAACCCGTATTTCGATGCTAGAAATGGTGTACACCAAAGCAGAGCCTAACTTGGCGAAATACTATGAGCTGTGTTTAGTTAAGCCAGAACTACATCATTTAGGTGTCAAACTACGTCAACGTCTGCAACTGGGCATTGACGCGGTATTGTCATTAACCCAAGCAACAGAGTTAATGTCACATACACCTTGGAGTCGTGAATCTGTTAAACTGCGCAACCCTTACATAGACCCTCTTAACTTTTTACAAACCGAGCTATTAGCCCGTACACGTAGAGAAGTTGAGCCGTCGGAGCATGTTCAGCTAGCATTAATGCTGACCATTGCCGGCGTAGCAGCAGGAATGAGAAACACTGGATGATACCCTTGATCAAAACCTTTGGGCTTGGACTGTTATTGTTACTGACTGGCTGTGCCAGTCAGTACAGCATCACCGAGTCGGAAATAGAGCAATACCTTAATAAAGACATGCACTTTGAAGTCAAGCAAGGCAACAAGTTAATTGGTGTCTCAGTGAAGCTCAATGACATGCAAGTGGTATTAGGCGCTAAACCCGATACCATGGCAGTCACGGCAGCAACGATTATTACTGTAAATAATCCGTTACTACCCATTCATGCCAAGCTGAAGACTACATTTGAAGCGGTGCCTTGGTATGACACTAATACCAAAAGCGTTTATCTGCGTCAGTTAGACTTAGTGAGGGTTGAGTCAGAACCCGCTGATATTGAGCGTTACATCAGCCAAGTTACCCCACAATTAATGGGTTTTTTACGTAATTACCTTGAAAACCAGCCAGTGTATACCTTAGACACTCGCGACAGTAATCAAGCATTAATGGCGAAAATGACTAAAGAAATTGCGGTGCAACAAGGTAAACTTGTAGTGAAATTTTAATGTTATTATCACAGTAATAGAAAGCACCTTAGGGTGCTTTTTTATTGCTTCAAACTTACCTACATGCACATAGTCTAGAAAGGCTGAACTTCTCAAGTCTCAGAAAACGGTGCATTTCCTAATCAATCAGAACCACGTACAATAACTTGGCAATATTGGAGTGCATAATAATCATGGGATAAATGATGCCGTTAATGGATGACGTAGCAAAACTAAAAGCACAGCTGGCGGAGCTGTCTTCACAGCAAGGCGCTCAACAAGCTGACTTAACTCGACAACTCGATCAGTTTAGCCAACAACTTGATGCATTAGCCCTGCAAGTGCAGGCGCAAAATAATAATGAACAACCAATAGCGTTGTCTGATGAAAACATACATGCACCTGTGCCTAAGAGTCGACCAAACGATTCGAGCGGCAGTATCGTTGCCGATACACCTCAATACTCGTCTGCTGCTTGGGAGCGCCAATCGTTAGACACAAGTCATTCAGCGTCAACATCATCCATATCAGCACAACAAACTTCGGTAGTAACAAAGTCACCAGCCAGACAAAGCGCCTTAAGTGCAATGGTCGCTCAATTAGCTGAAGCCATCGGCGAGTTGAGTACTTCGGCGTTTTCACCCTTATCTGGGTTAACCGAACAAGCAAAAGAATTCTACCAACATTACCAAACTAAAGGATTAGGCCCAGTCTTTTTAATGACCGTTGCCGGCATTATCACGCTTACATTAGGCTTTGGCTATTTACTGCAGTTTTCAATTAATAATTGGTTTTCTGAGTTAGGTAAGGCCTTACTGGGCCTAGGTGTCGCCAATAGCATTATCGCTGGCGGCGTATTCATTCGTCAGAAACGTCCTGGCATGCAGGACTTTGGCTCTGGGCTTGTTGGCCTAGGACTTATTCTCAACTATATGTGTCTGTATTTTCTTGGGCCATATTTTAATCTTATTAGTGATATAGCCTGCTTTAGCTTGTTATTGCTTAATACGATATTGGGTTATGGCTTATCATTAAAACTCGACACCAAAGTGGTCGCAATTGTCGCCTTGCTTGGCGGTTCGCTGGCGCCGCTGATGTTACTTGATGGCGGCCAAACACCGTTATTATATTTACCCTACTTAATGCTTATCGGTATCTGCTCTATGGTACAAAGCCATAAGTTAGCCTGGCCGATGTTAATTGAAGTAACCGCACTGCTTCATATTGCCTGTATCCAAATACTCAGTTTATTTATTCCATTACCGTTTTCAATAATCGATTGGCAAACCGGCTTAGCATTGCTGATGATCAATGGCTTATTTTACCTCTATAGCATTGGCAGTTTGTTATTTATCATAAAATCGACGTTAACACCAAGGCTGCTAGCGGTTCCAATCGCACTCATGGTTTTTACTCTCTACACCCTAACGGAGTGGAGTGTATTTGCTGGTGAGCTATTTGCACTTAATGCTTTCCTTTGTGCACTATTGTATTGGGTGATTAAACGCGACAAGGATATTGGCGCTCTTTCTTTGGCCTTTGCGGGGAGTTTTGCAGGCTTTGCGGCTCTATTTTTACTCAGCGCTGAACTGATAGGTTTAGTATTGCTGCTAGAAGGTTTATTGTTATTGTGGATTGGCTGCAAACATCTGTTTAGCCCCATTCGAGCAGAAGCTTATGTATTACTAATGGTAGGTATAATCAGCAGCTTTATTCATGTTTTCGATGTGCTAGCTCAATCTCATTACAATGATGAAGGCATATTGGGTTATCAGGGTCTACTGACTCTATTGATGATCCTGACCTGCGCGATGACCTATTTAGCGCAAAAACTACTATCTCGACATAAAGCTGACTTAGTGAAATTCGAACACCTTGCGGTGCGATTTATTCATGAGTTACTTGGGGTACTTTATTCGGTCACGATACTACTCATCAGCTTTTTTATCACTGATGAATATTGGCTCAATACATTGCCACTTATTGGTTTATTACTTTTATACATGAGCGCTAAGCACACCTTACGTTTTAGTGAAGTATTAGCCTGGCTATGGCAACTGCCTTTATTAGGTGTAATCATTTTTGCCATGCTGGACGCCAATAGTCTTAGCTTTTCAGACCAAGCCCTGAATGCCAAGTTAGCCCGTATCGAACTGTTTGTGGGATTATTACTGGCCTATTATTGGTACCAAAAATACTATGCTGCTGCCAAGTTAATCCGCTTTGCTTACTATGTTCAGTTAGCTTGTTACTTAGCCTTACCGTTACTGTTATTACCCAAAATAGTTCGTAGCTACCCTGATTACATTGCTATTTATTTGTGGTTCAGTTGTATTGTGAGTGTTGGTTTAGCGTATTTTGTTAACCACAAAAGTCTTCGTTATGAAGCGCAAATACTCACAGTAATGGCAACCATAATCACCGCCGCTATGTGTCTGGCAGAGCAATGGCAAGGGCTTGTTGCATTAGTTTTAGGTTTACTCTTTGTTGGATTTATTACTTTACGCTATTTGCAATTCCCCACAAAATGGCAGCAAATTACCACCCTACAATGGCACCTTGGACCGTATTACATCGCCTTGGTGATGGCAGTATTAAGCCAAACGTTAACTAACTTACTGCATCCTTCATGGGCAATTACCGCATTAATAGTGTGTGGTTATTTCTGCATTATTACCGAAAGAAGCAATCGTGTCGGTCAACGTTTAAAGCAAGCCTTAGCGCCGAGTTATAGCTTGGCGTACTCTGCAATCTTTATCTGTGCCATTTTACCTATCGTGTTTCACAGTGAAGCACAGTTAACGTTAAACATTGATAGTTTGCTGACTAATTTAGCAGAGTTTGGAGTGCTCGTTTTATTAGGTCGATATTTACTAACAGCCAGATTAGGCATTAGGGCACACAGAAAAATTATCTCTTATATCGCGCTTAAGTGGGCTTGGCATGCTTTATTGGTGATAAGTTACCTATTATGGAGTTATCAATTCAACCTGAGTATTGCTGCGCCAATGAGTGCTGTGCTGCTGGTTGTGCATGCCTGTGTGGTGATGTTTATAAGCTTACGACCTAAGCAAGCAAGCCTAGTCAGGCTCGCTGCACTGCTATTCGCTTTGGCTTGTATAAAGGTGATATTTGTCGATATGGCGTCCTTTGAACTCATTCAAAAAATCGTCGCCTTTATTCTGATTGGGGTTATTTTACTGACAGTCGCTTACTTTTATCAAAAAGCTAAAAACAGCCAACCGTTGAACGAAGTTGAACCCTAGTCATTAAATCAAGCTTGCCTACCCTTTGTTTACGGGTAAGCAAACTTGTTATGCGACTATTTGGCGAAACGAGTTATAGCAGGATAATCGACTATTACAGCTTCTTCGAGTAACGCGCGGCGAAGCATATCGTAAGCAATCGCGGTACTCATACTGCGAACAAGCTGACGAGAACGCTTTGGTAATTTCACCATTTGGCTATACACGCTATGCTTTGTCGCAAGCGCTATTGCAACAGTCCCTACGGGTTTGTCATCAGAACCACCCTCAGGACCAGCAATACCGCTAGTGGCTAAAGCAAAGTCACTGTCTAAAATACCTCTTACACCTTGCGCCATAGCTTCAACAGTAGGAATGGAAACCGCACCATGATCGTCTAGTATCTGTGGATTAACACCCAATACCTTCACTTTAGACTCATTACTGTAAGTTACTAATCCATGGTGTAAATAAGAAGAGCTGCCAGCAAAGTCAATCAACTGACTGGTGATCATTCCGCCAGTACAAGACTCTGCCACACTTAAGCTCAAGCCTGACTGAAATAAACGATGATGAATTTCGGCTGCTAATGTAGGACGATTCTCCGCAACAACGGCACTTCCTAACAGAGTTTTTACCTGTTTAGTGACATCATCCAAATAGCGCATAGCCTTCTCACCACGGGCAAATATCTTAATTTCAATGTGCGGCATTGAAGAACGATACCCTAACTCGATACCCGCGGGTAATGTAAGTTCCGATAAAGTGTCTGCCAATGATGACTCACCATGACCAATCGTAAGTAACTTTTCTAGAGCCGATTTTTCAGCGACCCCATACTCTTTGGTGATAAAGGGAATAAACTGCTCAGTAATCATGTGTTTTAGCTCAAATGGCACACCTGGGGTAAAGAATAACCACGCATTATTCAATTTAACCCTAAAGCCGCAAGCAGTGCCAACGGGGTTATCGACCATAATCGCCGAGGCCGGTAACCAAGCTTGCTTTAAATTGCTTTTGGCCATCACTCGATTATTACGGGTAAACCAGTCTTCTAAATGTTCACGCCATTGCACATTCTCGACAAGATCTTCGCCCTTAGCCTTAGCCATCGCTAATGCTGACATATCGTCGCTGGTAGGCCCCAAACCACCATTAACAATGATCACATCAGCATGCTTGCTACGCTCTTGGAATACGGCAACAAGATCAGCTAAACGATCGCCAACTGTCACTCTGTGCTGCATTTCAATACCCATTTCCATCATGGTATTAGCAACCCAAGCAGCATTGGTATCTACTATCTGGCCTGATAACACTTCTTCGCCTGTGCAAATCATTTCTAACTTCATCATTATTCCTTATCACATCCAATTGGCACTAACTTAGGTGACCAATATGTGAATGGCAAGAAAATAGACCGAATTATAGAAAATTAGATCATAAGTAGATGAATGAATTACAACAATTCAACAGAAATTGCTCAAAATAATTAAATGAGATCACACAAATACTCTAGAGCAGATTTGAGCGAATAGAGACAAAAACACAGATTCTGTTGTGACTTACAATCCCCTAAGTGAATGATAATAGTGCAATCTATAGATATTATTGGTCTGCAAGGTTAGTATTTTTATATGTTGAGGATCCGTTGTACGAGGCAAAGTGGGAGCTGATAGTAATGAGAATAACCCCGTATGCTTTCGGCGCACCAGACAGGCAGTTTTAGTGTGATCAGCCACTAAATTCGTCAATGATGGGAGTGAATGTCCAATAATAGAGGAAATATTGTTGGCTCAATTGAACAGCGAAGTTCACGCAGACAAAATGTCGTCGAGACTATAGATGATCGATAATGATCGCTCTATGACTTGTATTTCACCAAATTTCAGATACAAAAAAGCCTCGTCATATGACGAGGCTTAGATGTAATTGGCGGAGTGGACGGGA
>NZ_JBEOPI010000028.1:0-68335 GCF_040309905.1 Shewanella sp. CAL98-MNA-CIBAN-0140 | reverse complement strand
TACACCCGAGTGGACTCGAACCACCGACCCCTACCATGTCAAGGTAGTGCTCTAACCAGCTGAGCTACGGGTGTATATAGATTGTTTCAATGTTTAAACTCTTTGAGAAGAGTGGTACACCCGAGTGGACTCGAACCACCGACCCCTACCATGTCAAGGTAGTGCTCTAACCAGCTGAGCTACGGGTGTATAATGTCTTGCTTTGTATGTTTTGGTGTATTGAACCACCAATCCCTACCGCCGCGGTTACAAAAAGAGGGTAGTGCTACTCTTTTTACCAGCTGAGCTACGGGTGTATTACTTATTTTTAATAAAATCAAAAACTTTAAAACATCTCGCTTCAAAGTGGATGCTATAGTAAGTGGGATAGCCTATAGCTTGCAAGCAAAAAAACCATTTTTATATCTAAATGGTGATTTGCTGTGCAACTTGCTTCAAGGTTAAGCAATGTTAAATGGTTAACCTTGGTAATTTTCATAATTTAGCCTATCTGACTAAATACCAAACCTTTCTTTTGAATGTACTTTAATCTTATTGCAAATAAAATTGCCGCCGATGTTAATCCTGCAATTAACCCAATCCAAAATCCATGAGCGCCCATGGCAGGTCGAACAATGTCAGTATATCCCAACACATAACCTATGGTCATGCCAATACACCAATACGAAAACAAGGTAATGTAAAACGCACTTCGAGTGTCTTTATAGCCTCTTAGCGCTCCTGCGGCGACAACTTGGATGGAGTCGGATATTTGATAAAATGCAGCAAGCATCATCAAGCTACCCGCTAAGGTAACCACTTCAGGATTATCATTATAGAGTAATGCGATCTCATGCCTAAAGGTCACCGTCAGTAGGGCGGTAAACACGGCCAAGACTAAAGACAAACCTAATCCAACTTTAGCGACAAGCGCTGATATCTCAGGTTGACCGCGACCAAGGTAATAACCAATACGAATAGACACCGCAATACCAATAGATAATGGCAGCATAAATATGATTGAAGAGAAGTTAAGGGCTATTTGATGACTCGCCACTACATTGGCGCCAAGAGGCGCTAAAAATAACGCGATGACGGCAAATAGGCTGACTTCAAAAAATAATGCCATTGCAATTGGCATCCCCAGCTTTGTCATCGCCCACATGTTAGCTAAGTGCGGACGATAAAACTGTTTAAACGGTTCCAGCTCTTTAAAGGTTTTATCGACTAACATGTAAATGATCATGGCGGCTAACATAGCCCAAAACACAAGCGCTGTAGCTACACCACAACCCGCACCGCCCATTGCTGGAATACCAAAACCACCATAAATAAACACGTAATTGGCGGGTATATTGACGGCTAATCCAATAAAGCCAATCACCATCGTTGGCATAGTATAAGAAATACCCTCACTGCAACCGCGCAGTACTTGATACAACACGAAGGCCGGAGCGCCCCACAAAATAGCATCAATATAACCAACCGTTAACGCATGCAGCTTGGGTTCTAAATTCATTAGTTCGAGTAAATAAGTAGAAGATGTGAGAAAGAACATCACACCAATACCACCAATTATGGCAATATATCCAGCCTGAAACAGTATCGCGGGAATGGCTTGCTGATTATTTGCACCATGATATTGTGCAAATACTGGCGTAAAAGACATGAGTAAACCTTGAACAAATAAGATTGCAGGTAACCAAAGACTGGTGCCCACAGCAACTGCAGCCATGTCTACTGCGCTGACGCGGCCAGCCATAACGGTGTCAATAAAGCCCATCATGGTCTGAGTCACTTGTGCAATCAGTACCGGCAGCGCTAATTTTATCAAGCGTGAAATTTGAAACCCTGTATTATTCATTAAAAAACCTATAACGGAACGAGATAAAATATGTTTACTGGTATAGTTCAAGCCACTTGTGAGGTGGTCTCAATTAACAATGCTACAGGTCTTAAAACCTTTGAAATCGCTATGACGCCAGAGTTAACACAAGGATTAGTAACAGGTGCTAGCGTAGCCAATAATGGTGTTTGCCTTACTGCTACCAAGATACTAAATGATAAGGTTTTTTTCGATGTAATGGAAGAGACATTAGCCGTAACTAACCTAGGTAATACCAATGTCGGTGATAGGATAAACATTGAACGTTCGTTAACGTTTGGGTCCGAAATCGGTGGGCATATTTTATCAGGTCATGTGCATACTCTGGCCACAGTAAAAGCCGTGAGTAACACCGACGAGCACTATAATATAGAACTGCAAGTTAATCCGCAGTGGATGAACTACATATTTTATAAAGGCTTTGTTGGAATTAACGGCTGTAGCTTAACGGTTGGTAAGCTCACTGACAATGGATTTATGCTGCATTTAATTCCTGAAACGTTAAAGCTGACCAATTTGGACGATTGCACCGTTGGCAGTAGGATTAATATCGAAATTGACAGTCAAACGCAGGTTATCGTTGATACCGTTGAGCGCATTTTGGCTAATAAGCAACTTGCGTAAATAAGCCACTCGTCATAAAGTGCCATAACTTGCTTGCTTCGCAGATTAAGCAGGCAAGTGCTATGGATTAATAAATTTGTTCATCGTCTGAATCGATATGAAGTTCTATTTTTCTACGATTATCATCTAGATGCATCCGAATGTGGATTGGATTACAACAAATACGACAGTCGTCATAATATTCTTGATCTCCTGAACTGGCATCTAAAGTGACATATTGATTATGCCCGCAATGGGGGCAACAAATGGCGCGCGAAAGCAGTCTCATAACTAATACTCCTCACTGACTCGTTATTAATAAGTATAGTGAGCATTTAGCATTTTGGATCATTCCTATGAATGATTCTATCAAATCAAAATAATTTTCATTCAAGATGAAGGTTAATGACATTTTATTTAATAATATTGCTTATAATCAGATATTAATGCTATCAATATAATTCACTGGTAATTAAATCGGTAATTAAATCGGTAATTAAATCGCCACATTGTATAAACAGTGACTGCGGCGCAGCGACTCGATCGAGATTGCACTCGTTAAATAATCGCTAATAACATTAGCCAGCTTCTTTTCATTTAATTTAGCAAAAAACACCATTTATACCTGTTATTCATCCCGTCATGGTTGCGCCATAATCCGCTTATCACATAGAATAGAGACCTGCGTTTTTGGGTAACTAAGACTCCTGTACTGTCTTGATTTCATTAGCGTGTCACTCGTTCAAAAAGAACATACTTAATTACCATGTGGCCCTACGTGTGGGTCACCACTGGACAAGGAATTTTCATGCCTATTATTACATTGCCTGATGGCAGCAAACGTGAGTTTGCCAATCCTGTATCGACTCTTGATGTTGCATTAGACATCGGCCCTGGTTTAGCTAAAGCGTGTATTGCTGGCCGAGTAAATGGTGAGCTAAAAGATGCAACAGACTTAATCACTGCAGATTCAGAGTTAGCTATCATTACGGCTAAAAACGAAGAGGGTGTTGAAATTCTTCGCCATTCTTGTGCCCATTTATTAGGTCACGCGATCAAACAAATGTGGCCTGAAACCAAAATGGCGATTGGCCCTGTAATCGATAACGGATTTTATTACGACATCGATTTAGATCATAAGCTGACGCATGAGGATATCGAAGCCTTAGAAAAGCGCATGCTTGATTTAGCAAAAACTAACTACGATGTGGTTAAAGAAGTTGTGTCTTGGCAACAGGCTCACGATGCATTTAGTGCTCGTGGCGAAGAATATAAAGTTGCCATTCTTGATGAAAATATCAGTAAAGACGCAACACCTGCGCTGTATAACCACGAAGAATACATTGATATGTGTCGTGGACCGCATGTACCTAACATGCGTTTTTGTCAGCATTTTAAATTGATGAGTGTTGCTGGTGCATACTGGCGTGGTAACTCAGATAACAAAATGCTACAACGTATATATGGTACTGCTTGGGCAGATAAAAAAGCGTTGAAAACCCATTTAGTGCGCTTAGAAGAAGCCGCTAAGCGTGACCATCGTAAAATTGGTAAGCAATTAGATTTGTACCACATGCAAGAAGAAGCACCTGGAATGGTGTTTTGGCATAACGATGGTTGGAGCATATTTTTGGAGCTTGAGAAGTTCATTCGCCAAAAGCTAGGTCAATACACTTATCAAGAAGTGAAAGGCCCACTGATGATGGATCGTGCATTGTGGGAACGTTCTGGCCACTGGGATAAATACGCAGATGCCATGTTCACGACTAACAGCGAAAACCGTGAATACGCTATTAAGCCAATGAACTGCCCAGGACATGTACAGATTTTTAACCAAGGGTTAAAATCTTATCGAGACTTGCCATTACGTATGGCTGAATTTGGTTGTTGTCATCGTAACGAACCATCAGGTTCACTTCACGGTTTAATGCGCGTACGTGGTTTTACCCAAGACGACGCTCATGTTTTTTGTACTGATGATCAAGTTCAACAAGAAGTGAGTGCATGTATCCAAATGGTATATGACACATACGCGACATTTGGTTTCGACAACATCGAGGTTAAACTGTCAACGCGCCCTGAAAAACGTATTGGCGACGATGACATGTGGGACCGCGCTGAAGAGGCATTAAAGCAAGCACTTGCCAATAATAATATTGAATTTGAAATATTACCCGGTGAAGGTGCGTTTTATGGCCCAAAAATCGAATTTACTTTGCATGACTGTTTAGATCGTGCATGGCAATGTGGTACAGTACAACTCGATTATGCATTACCGAATCGTTTAGGCGCGACTTATGTCGCAGAAGACAACAGTCGCCAGACGCCAGTAATGATCCATCGTGCTATTTTAGGTTCTTTAGAACGTTTCATAGGTATCTTGATAGAAGAATACGCGGGTAAATTTCCAACATGGCTTGCTCCAACGCAAGTGGTTGTAATGAATATTACCGATAAACAAGCTGTTTATGTTGAAGAAATCGTTAAATTCTTCAAAGAACAGGGTATTCGGACATCTTTTGACTTGAGGAATGAGAAAATAGGCTTTAAGATACGCGAACACACTCTAAGACGTGTGCCTTATTTATTGGTCGTTGGTGATCAAGAAATGGAAAATAAGGAAGTAGCGGTGCGTACACGTGACGGTATCGATTTAGGCAAGTTAAAACTAGAAGATTTCGCCGCGATGATACGTCAACAGATTTCGCTCCGTAGTCTCAAATTGTTGGAGGAATAGGTCATAAAGATCAAAAGAACAGCAGGGCGACAGCCGGCCCCTAATAGAATCAATGATGAAATCACTGGTGTACCTGAAGTCCGTTTATCAGGTTTAGATGGTGAACCAATTGGTATATTAAGTATAAAAGAAGCTCAGAACGTTGCAGATGAAGCCGGAGTTGATCTTGTCGAGATCAGTCCCAATGCTGAGCCTCCTGTCTGTCGCATCATGGACTACGGTAAGTTCCTTTTTGATAAAGCGAAAGCTCAAAAGGAACAAAAGAAGAAGCAGAAACAGGTCCAGGTTAAGGAAATTAAATTCCGACCTGGAACTGATGATAACGACTATCAGGTAAAACTACGCAACCTGATTCGTTTTCTAGAAGATGGGGACAAAGCGAAAATTACGCTGCGTTTCCGTGGTCGCGAAATGGCACACCAAAACCTAGGTATGGATCTTTTGAACCGTATCAAGGCCGATTTGGAACCGTATGCGGTTGTCGAATCTTTCCCTAAAATGGAAGGTCGTCAAGCAATTATGGTGCTAGCACCTAAAAAGAAATAGTAGGGCAACCTAAAGTAGTAAAAGTCTCTTGAGGCTTTTGCTCGCCTTACGTTTATTAACGTCCCAATGCGGAGTTTTAGAAATGCCTAAAATGAAAACAGACAAGGGTGTAGCGAAGCGTTTTAAGAAAACCGCTAATGGTTTCAAGCGCAAGCAAGCACACTTACGTCACATTTTGACCAAGAAAAGCACTAAGCGTAAGCGTCACTTACGTGCTAAATGTTTAGTTGCTAAGTCTGACGTTCCAGCAATCGCGCGTCAATTACCATACGCTTAATTTAGGAGTTTAGAAAATGCCAAGAGTTAAGCGTGGTGTAACCGCACGTGCTCGTCACAAGAAAGTTTTAAAATTAGCTAAAGGTTATTATGGCGCTCGTAGCCGTACTTACCGTGTTGCTGTTCAGGCAGTAACAAAAGCTGGTCAATATGCTTACCGTGATCGTCGTCAGAAAAAACGTCAATTCCGTCAGTTATGGATTGCACGTATTAATGCAGCGTCTCGTCAAAATGGTCTGTCTTACAGCCGTTTCATTAACGGCTTGAAAAAGGCGTCTATTGAAATCGATCGTAAGATTTTGGCTGACATCGCTGTTTTCGACAAAGTTGTTTTTGCAATTTTAGTTGAAAAAGCAAAAGAAGCGTTAAACTAAGTAATTAGTTGGTCGCTTTAAAAAGAGGAGCCTTCGGGTTCCTTTTTTTATATCTGCTACAAAGTAAGCTTCTTGCCATACAATGCCTCTCACCATTTCATGCCTGCCACTTTCAGAGGTGATCTCAACTACAGACATGATAGTTGATAGAACAATACCATTGAGCATACTTCGATCTATTTATATCCCAAACTTGTGATTTATTAATCAGACACCTCTACTCGTCAAACACTGCAATATTGTCAATGGATCCAATGCGGTTAGCCCGACAAAGAACTATTTTATGTTTATTTACTATCGCAAGTTAAAGTTCGTTAGCAGTATAAAAAGTGAAAATGACCACATATTTAATGAAATTAGCATTATAATGTACATAAAATTGAGGATTGTTTAACTTTTAATGAACTTTGTATCAACTATTAAAAGTCTCACTACTCACCGCTGGCATACAGTGGTATAACTAAATATATTTTCTCCATTCACTTCACTTAGGATAGTTGTAATGATCTTCTCTCAAGTCACGCTTGCTCCAGCAGACCCCATTTTAGGCTTAACGGATGCATTTAAAGCAGATGCTCGCCCTCACAAAGTCAACTTAGGGGTAGGTATTTATAAAGATGAAGCAGGGCAAACGCCTATATTATCTTCTGTAAAAAAAGCTGAAGCCATTTTACTTGAAACCGAAAAGACCAAGAATTATCTCGGTATTGAAGGTGTACAAGCTTACAATCAAGTTGTTCAAGATTTATTGTTTGGTCCTCAGAGTAATATTATTGCAAATAAACGTGCCGTTACAGCACAAGCACCCGGTGGTACAGGTTCATTACGGGTGGCTTCAGAATTTCTGGTCCGCAATACACGCTCAACAACAATTTGGGTCAGTAATCCTACTTGGGCTAATCATAAGAATATTTTTGAAACCGCAGGCTTAACGGTTAAAGAATACCGTTACTACAAGGCTGAAACTCATGACATGGATTTCGACGCCATGTTGGCTGATTTAGCGAATGCCAATGCGGGAGATGTGATATTACTTCATGGTTGCTGTCATAACCCAACCGGTATCGACTTATCGATTGAACAATGGAAGCAAGTCGCGAACATTTGTGTAGAAAAATCTTTGCTACCGTTATTTGATTTTGCTTACCAAGGGTTTGGTGCTGGTATTGAAGAAGACGCCCAAGGTCTGCGCGCTGTTGCTTCTGTGGTGCCAGAGCTATTAATTGCTAACTCATTTTCTAAAAACTTTGGTTTGTATAACGAACGTATTGGTGCTGTCACTATCGTTGCAGAAAATCAAGATGATGCTGTTAGAAGCTTTAGCCAAATCAAAAAAAATATTCGTGCCAATTACTCTAATCCTCCGGCACACGGTGGGTTGATTGTTAGCACTATTTTATCTGATAAGGCACTGCGCCAAGAATGGGAAGCCGAGCTGACTCTAATGCGTGAACGTATTGCAGACATGCGCAGCTTATTTGTTGAAAGTCTCAAAGCTGAAGGCGTAAAACAGGATTTTAGTTTTATCTCGCGTCAAAATGGCATGTTCAGTTTTTCAGGTTTAAATAAAAGCCAAGTTGCCCGTTTAAAAGATGAATTCGCTATTTATATTGTCGGTTCTGGTCGTATTAGCGTTGCAGGTTTAACGAAAAACAATATGCCCGCTGTGTGTAAAGCGATTGCACAAGTGATTTAACATTAGTGACAGATTAAAAAAGGCTGCACTATGCAGCCTTTTCTATTATCTGTGCACCATAATCTTGTTGTCATTGGTGAATGCGAGTTCGAGTCGGTTATTCGAATTAGATATCGATTCAAATCCAGTTTGACCCCATAGCAATACTTAGCAGGATCATTCTCTAGTCAATACTCTATTTTGGCAGCACTAACAGATACATTCTATGCAGTAGCTGAAAGTATTTTAGTCAAATCAATGGCTTTACTATTTGATTGGTATGATCCACACACTTGGCTAATGGCCTCAGCTAACGCTAGTTTATCGTGTAAACCAGGATGATGCTGGCTTACTAACGGAAAATGATTAAAACGAACCCCATTCACTTCGGAGCAAGCGAGCTCAATCTTATTGCCATGCTGAATAACATCGGCGATGACTTCCTTGCCTATAAGCTGGTTGAACCAAGCAATTTTATCTTCGATGCTAAAGGTGCTTGCTGGTGAATATTCGGGCGTTAAATTATCCACTAAAATAACATGCGCTTGAGAGTCTCGAATACTCTTGGTTAGCTGAGGGATCAATAACGGTGGCAGTATACTGGTTAAAAAACTGCCAGGGCCGATGATAATTAAATCGGCTTCAGCGAGTGCATAGCACGCCTCTGATGTTGCTTCGACTTCAGGCTCTAATGATAATGCAATCGGCGCTTCTTTCATGCCGTCGACATTAAGTTCGCCAAAGACTTTGTTGCCACAATGCGTAAGTGCAACAAGATGAGTTGAAGCTTCAGACATCGGAATAATTTGCGTCTCAATTTTAAGTAAGCCACGAATTAAATTTACCGCTTCAAGCGGTCTTACACAAAGTTGATCGAGTGCGTGTAAAACCAGATTACCTAAATTATGCCCAGAAAGTTCATTATCACCCGTGAAACGATGATCGAATAACATCGAACCTAACGATGGCCTTAGGGCCAGATGGGAAAGACAATTACGTAAATCTCCCCACGCTATAGTTTGTTGATCCTGCCTCAGCCGACCGGTAGATCCACCATTATCAGTGGTTGCAACAATCCCTGTTAATCTTGGGCCTAAAAAAGATAAAGCGGCAAGAATACGGCCTAATCCATGCCCGCCACCTATGGCTACCACATGATGATAATTATTGAGTTTTTGATCCAACATAATCTGTTCTCAAGTCCTTGAGTTGTTGAATAAGACGATATGCAGTCGATAAAGACTGCCCAGTTATCACGTTCAATTAATGTTAACTGTATATGGTCATTAAAGTGTAATTATTTTTCCGTTTTGCTGCCTATATTGGTCACAATCGGGACCCAAAGCCGATAAGCACCCCATCCACAAAAGCGCTTTACTGTATCCTATCGGTCATTAAGGTTATAATTAACGAGATTAGTAAGTTGAAAATGAATTTTTGATAAGGCAGGTACTATTGAAGATAGGCAATATAGGTAAAGTAACATTTGCATTAGGCTTAGCCGTTGTTGCATTGTTGGCGATAAGACTCTTTATCATTCCTAATACGACTCAAGAATCAGTCACATCTGGAACTCATCAACTTAATGAAGTTGATCTAGGTGAAGTACCGTTGTTTGCTGAAATAGATGATGTAGTCACTAAAAAGCAAACGTTCTTTGATTACTTGCGGCCTTCGGTTGAAGCTCAAAATCAAATTATTATTCACGACCGTCAATTCATATTGGCTGTTATTGATAAAATCGATAATGATTTAGGCTTAAGTGGATCTGATAATGAGAGGTTGAATTCAATTCTTGAATATTATCAATATGATGTTAAATCATTTACGCGCAATACCTTAACGCCCTTATTAAAGCGCGTCGATATCATTCCAGTTGATATGGTGTTAGTACAAGCTGCCAACGAAAGCGGTTGGGGCAGTTCACGTTTTGCAATCGACGGGTTTAATTTTTTTGGCCAGTGGTGTTTTACCGAGGGCTGTGGTTTAGTGCCATTAGCGAGGGCGGACGGCAAAAGCCATGAGGTGGCTGTATTTGATTCACCCAAAGAGTCAATTATTGCCTACATGATTAATTTAAACACTAATTCTGCGTATCGTTTATTTCGTTCTATTCGCGCTGATTTACGGGCGCAAAAAATTAAGCTGACCGCCGAGAAATTGGTTTATGGCTTAATTAATTATTCAGAACGAAAGGACGAGTACATTGATGATCTACTCGACATGCTTAAACACAATAAGCCATATTTACAAGGGAACAAAGCTAATGCTTAATCGCACGCTAGTGATCGGATTTATTTTTATATCGTCTATTTTTATGGTTAGTAGCAGTGTTGCTGAAACTGTTTCATTAGAGTACAAAGGCTTTTACGATCGATTAAAGCAAGTGAATAAGCAAAACTATCCATTGGTTGAGGTAGCCTTTAGTGTACCGATCACATCAGATTGCACCATAGTGTCAGGTAGTATCACTACCGAAAAAGAGCAGTTCCCACTACCGTATAATGCGCAACAGCGCTTATTTATTCCCTACGATCCGCAGTTGAAATCTGACCGAGGTTTGGTCAATATCAATGTGACCGGTGATGCAGAACAATGTGCCATTGCCATGCAGGTTCGCGCTAAAGAAACCAAGCTAAATTTCACTCAAACGGAACTGTTAGCACTAACCGGCGATATGAATAAGCTGCTTGATGGATTACAAGGTTTTCCGATGAAGTATTTTCGTAAACCGATTAGTGGACTGACATTTGAGTTTGCCAACCAACACAATAACGGCACTATCATTATGGCAACCATTGACGGTGTAGAATCGACAGTGGATCAGAAATACACACTGACACAGGCCAAAATCAATCAACTGCAACATCTTTCATTTAATCAGCAACCCACTGTCGTCAGTCCATTCGTCATGAAATAATGTCGGACTGTCATTCGAGCTAGATAAGTTCTACTCGAATAATTAGGCTAAACGTTTTTGTAAAACCAATTGATGTAATAATAAAGGCGTTGATATCAACGCCTTTAGTTTATCTGTTAACAGGTGAATGCCATTATTATGGCGTAAACGTCGCGACTACATCGATTCGATTACTGATATCTAAATCAATATGACCATTATTACTGATATCAACAAAATCAAAAGCAGGTAAATCTGCATCAGCAATATCACCCGTGTTCACAACATCTGAATTTCGTTGCAATGAAACAAAATCAAACTGCTCGCGGTCAACACCTTGCGATGGTGCGGTATTTTGCATTGCGGTAAAAATAGTTTCAATGCGACCAGGATATTGTTTATCCCAAAGCTGTAACATATCTTTAATCGCACCTCGTTTTAAATTTTCTTGCGAGCCACATAAGTTGCAAGGAATGATAGGAAACGATTTCAATGTCGAATATTCTTCAATGTCTTTTTCACGGCAATAGGCCAACGGACGAATAACCATATTGGCACCGTCATCAGATAACAGTTTAGGTGGCATAGATTTTTGTTTGCCGGCATAAAACATATTTAAAAATAAGGTTTCAATAATGTCGTCACGGTGATGACCTAGTGCAATTTTTGTTGCCCCTATGTGTTGGGCGAAACCATAAAGCGTACCACGACGCAAACGAGAACACAGTGAACATGTCGTTTTGCCTTCAGGTATCTTTTCTTTGACAATAGAATAGGTATCTTTTTCAAGAATATGGTAAGCGACACCTAACTCATCTAAGTATGCTGGCAACACATGTTCAGGAAAGCCAGGTTGTTTTTGATCTAAGTTAACAGCGACAATTTCAAATTTAATTGGCGCGCGTCGTTGAAGATTTAATAAAATATCCAGCATAGTGTAGCTGTCTTTGCCACCGGAAAGGCAACACATAACGCGATCACCATCTTCGATCATATTATAATCCGCAATCGCTGAACCGACTTCATGTCGTAAACGTTTTTGCAGCTTATTTATACGAGTTATATAATTTTCAGAGATTGTATCAACTTCAGACATAAAAAATGCGCCCAGTAACTAAGTGTTTCAGGGCGCGTATTATTCCAGCATTCGAGGTCAGGGTAAAGAAGTTAACCTCTTCTAATGGAGACTAATCTTCTAAAGGTGATTTATATCCATCAGGTTTAATCGCCAACAAATCACAATTAATACTGTCGATGACATGTTCAGCCGTATTACCAATTAATGTAGCAGAAAAACCTGTGCGGCCAACTGTACCAAGTACAACTAATTCAGCATCTAATTTGGTCGAGATTTCAGGAATAACATCTTCAGGTAATCCTTCTTCAACATGGCAGTTTTCTAATGGAATATTATAAGCTTGAGCTAAATACTGTACTCGTTGCTCATGCTGCATCCGCACAGTATTGTTATACACACTGGCATCAAAGTCGGGGAGTTCGATAGCGAGATTTACTGGCGTACCAGGATACCCATTAACTAAGTGCACACTTGCAGAGAATTTTTTGGCTAAATCGAGAGCGTGATTAATGATTTTACCGTTAAGAGTTTGATGATCTTCATCTTCGGTAGCAACGTTGACCGCACAGACAATTTTGCCTGCAACTGGCCAATCATGTTCTTTGACTAACAACACCGGGACAGGAGACTTACGCATTAAATGCCAATCTGTAGGGGTAAAAATGACCGCTTTTAATTTATGATGTTCATGTGTGCTTTTAACAATCAAATCATAATGACCTTTTATCGCATGATTTATTACACTTTCGAAAGGGCGGTTATGCCAAACAACTTCAGTATTAATATTAATATTATGCTTATCAAAACCACTAATGGCGTTTTCTAACCAGGCAACACGCTGATCGATGACACCTTGTCGCATAGCTTCACGTTCTTGGCTAGATAAAATAGAGGTCATTTCATATGAGAAATCAAAAATAGATAAAAATGCAGTTATCTCTGCCTGACTTTTTGACGCTAACTCAACAGCACGTGCCAATGCGGGTTGATGATCCGTTGTAGGATTAATCACCACTAATATCTTTTTATAATCCTTCATATAACCTCCAAGCTGTTATGTTTTTATTGATATTATCTATTGATAGTATTACCGTTTACTAATATTTAAACATTGAGATAGATCATACTAATTTAATTTAAGTGGCGATGCGAGCATTTCCAGCAAGGCTACTTAACGCGGAATGATCAATAATAGAAATGTACTTACCTTTGACTTCAATTAAGCCTGACTTTTGGAACCGGCCCAATAAACGGCTAATCGTTTCAACCGTTAACCCCAAATAATTACCGATATCACCGCGAGTCATCGAAAGTCTAAATTCATGGGGCGAGAACCCCCGTTTACCGAAGCGATTAGCAAGATTATTGATAAATGCGGCCAAACGTTCTTCGGCATTTTTCTTGGAAAGCAGGAGGATCATTTCTTGATCACTCATAATTTCATTACTCATCAATCGCATAATTTGCTGGCGCAGTTTAGGCATAGATCCAGATAAATCATCTAAGGTATCGTAGGGGATTTCACAGACCATTGAGGTTTCTAAGGCTTGGGCAAAACTCTGGTGACGTTGGGCATGAATACCATCAAAACCAATGACGTCACCCGCAAGATGAAAACCAGTAATTTGTTCATCACCTTGTTCTGTAATGGTATAGCTTTTAATCGTACCGGAACGGATCGCATACAATGACTTAAGTACGTCACCGGATTTGAAGATAAGATCACCTTTTTGAATGGGTTTTTTACGTTCAATAATATTATCGAGTTTATCAAGCTCTTCATTATTTAACGTAAAGGGTATACACAGGGCTTCCATACTGCAATCGTGGCAATGAATGGCGCAACCGCTAGTAGATGGACGAGTTTTAATGAAATCTGAAGGCATACCCATTCTCAATTTATGAAGACATCACCATGTTATACCATTCCGCATTAATAAGGTACTCCTCAACATGAGAGTTGCACTTGCTAAATGAAGTGAATGGACGGTGTAATAGTTACACGTTTACGGTTAAGCAAAAGTCCAATATAACTTACCTCTTTTGAACGCTCCTTAGACGCTAGTGCATATTGTAACAACTTAGTGAATAAATGCTTTAAATATTTAACATTTTGCTAATACCTATTGATTATAAAGGGTATTTATAGCTTAACGACAATATGTAACTCAGTTATCGTTACCAACTAGTTTAGTTGATTAAAAGCAATATAAAGAGTCTGCAATCCAAATAATACTAATAAGCCGCCGCTGAATAATCTCACTGCACGTTTTTGTACCCATTGAGCCAAGGTTTTTGCCGCTAATCCTGCAGCAAATAAAGCAGGTAGCGTACCCAAACCAAAAGCCAACATAATCAAGCCGCCTTGTAATGCGCTACCTGACGCGACGGACCAAGTTAACGTACTGTACACCAGACCGCAAGGTAACCAGCCCCAAACCATGCCGGCTAGCACTGCTTGCATTGGATGAGTAATCGGCATTATTTTACGTGTAAGCGGCTGTATATAACGCCAAAGGAGTTTACCTACTTTTTCAATGTGCACAATACCAAACCATATCTGAGCGATATACAGCCCAGTGAGTATCATCATGGTCCCAGCGATAATGCGCAGAACAATTAAATAGTTATCGGCATCGAATAAATGGCCTAAAGCAGACACGCTACCACCGACGATGGCTCCTGCAACGGTATAGCTAAAAATTCGGCCCAGATTATAACTAAATAGAAACGTTAGTTGTGTCGCTAAGCGGTTCTGGCCATGGGTGGGTATATTTGCAGAAAAAGCCCCAATCAACCCGCCACACATTCCAAAGCAATGGGCTGCGCCCATTAAACCAACAATAAACGCGCCACCGAGGTTATATTCAATCACGGTTTTGACTCTGGTTTATCATCGAGAGTATCCGAACCAACGAGTTCAGCACTGGTAGAATTGGTAGGATGACTATTAGTGCTGTCGTTAACGTTAGTATTGGCTTTTATATCGTCTTCATCAAATAAAATGGATACACTTTGTCTATCTAAATCATCAAATTGCTCAGACTTTACCGCCCAAAAGAAGATAGACACTGCAATTAATACAAATAGCATCGCAATGGGGATTAAGACGTAAATGATACTCATAATTTTATCCTAAGAAGCCGTAAACTGTTGCTCACCACGATCAGTGAACTCACGGACATGCCAATAGCTGCAATATATGGGGCAACATGCCCAGTCACTGCTAATGGCAAAATTACCATGTTATAAGCAAAAGCCCATAACAAATTTTGATGAATAATTCGCTGTGCTTGCTTAGCAACATAAATGGCATCATTAAAGCGTGATAAGTGATCGCCCAGTAAAATTAAGTCGGCACTGTTTTTGGCTATAGCGCTACCGCTGCCCATAGCTACCGACAAATTTGCTCCGGCTAATACTGGCGCGTCATTAATACCGTCGCCAAACATGGCCACATTGGCTTTTTGTTGTAATCGATTAACTAATGCTAACTTACCTTGAGGTGATAAACCTGAATGCACATCTGAAATACCTATTTTGTTTGCTAAAAACTCAACATGACCCGAACTATCACCACTGGCTATACTCAGTTTTATATTGGCCGCTTTTAACGCATTGACAGTTGCTAAACTGTCGATACGTAACTGGTCTAGCATCTCAATTTTTGCAACCAATTTATTATCGATAGACAGAAAAATCCACTGACTTTCTAATGCTTGTGGCGACACTTGATTGCAGTCTGGGGTAACAAATTGTGCCGTTCCAATACAGACTTGTTGTTGATTAATACAGGCTCGAATACCTAATCCAATATGATGGTCAACATGTTCAACAATGTGCTTGTTATCATAAAAGGGCTTAAATGCTAACGCGATAGGATGTAAAGAACCTTGTTCGGTGGCTGCCGCTAACGATAACACTTGCTCTGATGAATATTGTCCAAAGGTTTGCACTTCACCAATGGATAAATAGCCGCATGTTAAGGTTCCGGTCTTATCAAACACCACATGATCGATTTTAGTGAGTTTTTCAAAAATCCCAGTCTTTCTCGGAATAACACCCAACTTAGTAAAAATAGCCGTGGCGCAAGTCACTGCTGTCGGCGTAGCAAGGGCGAGGGCGCAGGGACACGTCGCCACTAATACCGACAAGGTAATCCAAAAGGCATCATCGGGAGAAATCGATAACCAAACCAAATAGGTTATTGCTGCTATCGATAATATTGATGCGGAAAAGTAACGCGCTAAACGGTCGGCCACTAAAGCGATGGCCGGTTTGTTGTTTGACGCAAGCTCTTGCAGGCGAATAATTTCAGCTACCAGTTGATCTTGTCCTAGCGCAGTGACGCGAACTTGAAGAGGTTGTTCGATATTAATCGTTCCCGCATAAACTTTATCAGCAAGGTGTTTGCTTATTGGCATTTGTTCACCGGTAAGCATGGCCTCATTGACACTTGATTGCCCTAAAACCACCTCGGCGTCTGCCGCAATGACTTCACCCGGTTTTACCAAGATAATATCGCCAATGATTAATTGTTTAGCGGCAATTTCAGTGGCATCACCATTACGCAGTAAATGCGCAGTGAGCGGCACAAGCTTATGAAGATTACTTGAACTGACCGATGCTTTTTGCCGAGCGGATTGTTCAAAATAACGGCCCAGCAATAAGAAAAAGGTAAACATAGACACAGATTCAAAATACACTTCGCCATTGCCCTGAATCGTCGCCACACAACTGGCAACATAAGCGCCTAAAATAGCGATAGAGACCGATACATCCATATTAAGCTTGCCACTTAATAGGCTGCGAAGTGCACTGAAATAAAACGGTTGCGCAGAATACAGCACCACAGGTGCGGCAAACATTAAACTGACCCAACGAAAATAATCACGGAACTCAACATCTAAGCCGGTGAAATATCCCGTGTATAAGGCGAGGGCAAACATCATCACCTGCATGGTGGCAAACCCTGCGAGCCCTAGACGGAGTAAGAATTTACGGCTGTCCACTTTTGATTGTTTTTCTTGTTCATCAACCTGATAAGGTGCAGCTTGGTAGCCAACTTTACTGATGATCTGCAGAATTTCGCTGAGTTGAATAATATGACTGTCCCAACTGACTAACGCCCGTTGAGTCGTAGAATTGACTAACACATTAGTAATACCGGCAACGGGCTTAAGTTTGTGTTCAATTAGCCACGCACAAGCTGCGCAAGTAATACCGTCAATTGACAGGGATGTTGAATCAATAGCGCCTTGCTTATGGACAAAATCTTGCTGTACTTCAGGTAAATCATAAGCACTATATTGGGATAATTGTTCAGGCACCAGTGCTGTTTGACGCTGACCTGGTTCACTTCTAAATTGATAATAGCTGCTTAAGCCTGCATCCATAATGGCTTGCGAAACCGCTTGGCAACCAGGGCAACACATAGGTTGTTGTTGCCCTTGAATTAATGTGGTGTATTGTTCACCTGTGGTGACAGGCTCATTACAATGAAAACAAGATGTCATCTCTTTATATCAACTTCATTAAACATATAATCATTCAAATACGTAGTGGGTGTGGTATTAATTTAGCCAATATTCAACATCATCTTTAATATCAATGCGTTGTTGTATACGCCATTTACCATCAAATCCTTCTATACGCACTTCCCATGGGCCTGTGATCGCATCTGATAACGGTATGTGATAAACGTAATTAGCATCGGCTGTGGCGTTTAAATTGAAATCATTTTCTTCTATCGTAGGATGATAAAACCGCACTTTGAGCGCGGCGCGGTATTGCGGACCGCCGTGTTGAGTGATTTGTAATTCTTTATCCGCGACCGTAACCAAAAACTTCATCCCAATTTGTTGGGCGTATTTTATCTTACGCAAATCCATGTTTATGGCTTTGCCTTTTTTATAATAATCTTCGGCAACCAGAGAGTCAGAATTATCCAAAGCAATCTTTAAGGTCGTTAAACTAGCAATAACCGCACACATAGGTAACACGATTAAAAACCAAGGCCAAAATTGCTTATACCAAGGGAGTTCTGTAGACATGATACATCCTAAAATGGTGGAAATGATTCTGGGGTATTTTACCCCGTAATGGCTTAATAATCACTTAAAAAAAAGGCCTCGATTATGTCGAGGCCTTGTTGTTACTTATATGTAACTATTTGTTTGATAGACTATAAACATAAGCAGTAATGACATGGACTTTCTCTTCACCAAGAATGTCTTTCCATGCTGGCATAACACCTGCACGGCCATTAATGATAGATTCAGCAATCACACCACGGCTGCCGCCGTATAACCAAATATTATCAGTCAGATTAGGTGAACCCATGAACTTGTTGCCTTTTGCATCCATGCCATGGCATGCAAAACAACCTTTCATAAATGAACCTTGGCCTTGAGCTGCTAGCGCTTCATCATGTTCACGCCCAGACAGTTTTACCACGTATTCAGCTAGACCTTTAATCTCGCTGTCTTCGATAGGTAAACCACCTTTAGGCGGCATCATACCGTTACGACCGTTCATCAGAGTGGTCTTTATCGTGGCAAGTTCACCACCATATAACCAATCACCGTCGGTAAGGTTAGGGAAGCCCTTAGAACCGCGAGCGTCAGAACCATGGCACTGTGCACAGTTTTGTAAAAACAAACGACCGCCCACTTTTAATGCTTCAGGATCTTTCACTAACTCTTCTAACGGTGTCGCTAAATAAGCATCAAAAATCGGACCGTATTTTTCATCAGCATGAGCGACTTCGCGGTCATACTGAGATAAACGGTTTTCATCTTTTGCTGCTTCAAGGGCCGCAGCTGAGTCTGCTTTAAGTCCTTTATCAGTACCAATGCTTTGATTAGAACTTGTCCAACCAAACAGACCTTTATAGTTACCTAGGCCTGGATACAGAGCTAAATAGATCACACCGAATACGATGGTTAAATAGAACATATACGCCCACCACTTAGGTAGTGGGTTGTTCAGTTCTTCAATACCATCAAAACTGTGGCCCATTGATTCGCCTTCTTCTACACCGGTGTAATTTTTATTAACCACCTTAAGAAGAATAAAACAACCAGCAATGACCACAATCGTCAGTACAGTAATCCAAATGCTCCAGAAGTTACTCATAATCATGACTTCTGATCTCCCGAATCTTTTGACATCTTCGCAAGTTCATCTTCTGTGAATACTAAGTTAGCTGCTTCATCAAACTTTGACTTGCTGTGCTTACTGTATGCCCACAAAAAAATACCCACAAAGGTCACCATAACAACTATGGTCAAAATGCCTTGAAAAGTACCGTAATCCATAATTGCCTCCTATTTGAGTGCGTGACCCAAAGATTGCAAATAAGCGATTAGCGCCTGCATTTCAGTCTTACCTTCAACTGCTTTTTGAGCGCCAGCAACTTCTTCGTCAGTGTAAAGATCATTACCTTTATAACCGCCTTTATGCAGGTTACGTAGAATAGTCATCTTGTCACCAGTCAATACGCCGTCGAGCTTGTTTTCGGCTAACCAAGGAAAACCAGGCATATTCGACTGTGGCACAACGTCACGAGGGTTAAGTAAATGTACTTCATGCCACATATCACTGTAACGTCCACCTACACGTGCTAAATCGGGACCAGTACGCTTAGATCCCCATTGGAATGGGTGATCCCAGACAGACTCGCCAGCAACAGAATAGTGACCATAACGTTCTGTTTCAGCACGTAAAGGGCGGATCATTTGGCTGTGGCAGTTGTAACAACCTTCACGAACATAAATGTCACGACCTTCAATCTGTAACGCAGTATACGGAATTAGACCCTCAACTGGTTCAGTGGTGTCTTTTTGAAATATCAGCGGGGTAATCTGCACTAAACCACCAAAACTAATGGCGATGACCGTGAAGATAGCAAGCAGACCGACATTCTTTTCAATTAATTCATGATTAAATTTCATCGAATCTGCTCCTTAAGCTTCTGCAATAGCAGGTAATGAATCTTTAGACGCTCTAACGGTACGAATAACGTTATAGGCCATAATGAACATACCGGTTAAGAAGAAACAACCACCAATAAAGCGTACAAAATAGAATGGGTACGAGGCTTCTAAACTCTCAACGAAACTGTAAGTCAGTGTTCCATCAGCGTTGACTGCGCGCCACATCAGACCCTGCATAACGCCCGAAATCCACATACTAACGATATACAAGACAGTACCGATAGTGGCTAACCAGAAATGTACGTTAATGAGCTTCATGCTGTACATACGGCCGTGGCCAAATAACACTGGAATTAAGTGGTATAAAGAACCAATAGACACCATTGCCACCCAGCCTAGCGCGCCAGAGTGAACGTGACCAATAGTCCAGTCGGTATAATGAGATAGCGCATTGACCGTTTTAATTGCCATCATTGGGCCTTCGAAGGTAGACATACCGTAGAAAGACAATGAAACCACTAAGAAACGTAATACTGGGTCTGTACGAAGCTTATGCCACGCACCAGACAAGGTCATAATACCGTTAATCATACCGCCCCAAGATGGCGCAAATAAAATTAATGACATTACCATGCCTAATGACTGAGTCCAGTCAGGAAGGGCAGTGTAATGTAAGTGGTGAGGACCGGCCCAAATGTATAACGCGATCAATGCCCAAAAATGAACAATTGATAAACGGTAAGAATAAACTGGGCGACCAGCTTGCTTAGGCACGAAGTAATACATCATCCCCAAGAAACCAGCAGTAAGTAAGAAGCCTACCGCATTATGACCATACCACCACTGAACCATCGCATCGACTGCACCAGAGTACAGAGAGTAAGACTTAAATAAGCTTACGGGTACCGCCATTGAGTTGACAATGTGAAGTACTGCAACAGTAATGATAAAGGCACCAAAGAACCAGTTCGCCACATAAATGTGGGATGTCGTTCGTTTAGCGATTGTGCCGAAGAAAACAATTGCATAGCTAACCCAGATAATCGTAATTGCGATATCAATAGGCCATTCTAATTCTGCATACTCTTTACCTTGGGTAAACCCCATTGGTAGAGTGATTGCAGCTGCAATAATAACGGCTTGCCAACCCCAGAAGGTAAATGCGGCTAATTTAGGCGCAAATAGACGGACTTGACAAGTGCGTTGCACAACATAGTAGGATGTAGCGAAAAGAGCTGATGTTCCGAATGCGAAAATCACCGCATTGGTATGTAATGGTCGTAAACGACTATACGTTAACCAAGGTGTTTCGAAGTTCAGTTGTGGCCAGATTAACTGAGCCGCAATCAATACACCTACTGACATACCAACGATTCCCCACAAAACTGTGGTTAGTGCGAATTGGCGGACAATGGTGTAGTTGTAATCAGCGCCTGTAGACTGGGAATGGTTCATCATAATGCTTCCACGGCTTATTACTTATACTTTTAATATTAGTAAAGCGAGCTTTACCTGTTAGATTAACAACTGGTCATAAATTGAGCCATTTAAGACTGTTTTTAATGCCATTTGTCAAGGTGTTACCTCATGACGTCTCTTTCTATCACGAAGCGGAGTAATGATACTTGAGCTACGTCAAAAAAGATACTTCACAACCGGAATCAAAATTGATCTAGATCAATCTATGAAAGATAATGTTACTAACTCAACCATGAAGGTTAAAAAAACATGCATAAATTTATCCAAATTATCATTTTCAATTTTTTCTTAATGTTTTTAATAGCCTGTGACAGACCACAAACGCAAGAACAACAAGATTTACCAATTGATGAAACGTTATGTGAATTTTCAGAGGGAGAATGTTACCAAGAAGTAGCAGGCTTGCAAGTCGGTTTACTGATCGACCCCGTCGATACTCCCAGTGAAAAACCATTAATAGTTACGTTAAAGAGTAGTCAAGCGATCACTAATGTTTCTATGAGAATAGAAGGGCGCGATATGTTCATGGGTGTCATACCTGTTACATTGTCCGAAATACAGAACAATTTCTATCAAGGTTCATTGATTTTTGGTTCCTGTAGCAGTAATTATATGGTCTGGACAGTGATGGTATCCTTTGACTACCAACAACAACCACGCACATTAATGTATGACTTTTTAGCGGATAACGATAAATAATTATTGCTTAGTCAAGGTTATCAAATACCAACAATGATGCATTACAGGCTAGGGCACAGGTTATAGGGAATCAATATTTGCATACCTATAGCCTTAAATATCCAAGCCGGTCCACCATATGCAGAGTGTTTTCTATCAAATCATCATAAACCGAAGCTAAATAGCACTCCAAGTGTAAACAATGTCTTACTGCACAAACTCATGTAGGGCATCAAACAGCCGGTTCATTTCCTTATAAATCATGATCCATAACACAGAAGCGGTGTTCTTCACTAATAACTAATTGATAATCATTCTCATTAATGTATTATCAAGTAACACCACTTAATTGAATGAAATGAATAGGGCATAGCTAAAAGAGAAGAGGGTTGGGTATCAATGCAAGTCATCCATCCGCTGCGAGTATAGCGATAAATGTCAATCTACATGGGGAAAAAGGAGCACACATGAACAGAGTCAATGTGTCTATCGATACAGAAAAAGTTGCCCAGTTAATCAAAGCAGGTCATTTATGCGCTGCAGAATTACAGTGCTTAGACCGAACCAGTAAACAAACTATTTGGCAATTATGCCTGTGGAGCTGTCAAAAACGGTTTACTTGTCATAATAATCAATGCCAACAACCGTCGTGTAAGCCATCAAACGCGATTGAGCATTGTATGCAGCAGTTAATCACAGACGAAGATATTGCAGAGTCCACATATTCGTATATTGAAAACTCGTATCCAAAAATGACCACGATTGATGCCGATAAATAACATTATCGGCATCAGCCAAAAAATAGTACAATAAGGCAATATAATCAATAACCTATATTTGTTCATATGGCCAATAAACTACTTGAAGAACTGCCACCGGTATTGCCACTATTTGACGCTGCAGAATTTGTATTACAAGGTAATGCCTACATAAACCAATACATTACCAAAATATCTATTAATAAAGTGGCTGATGCTGGGCTCATTATTGAGCACTGTGCGGATTGGTTGTTTGAACAAAAGCACTCTGAAAACAACTACAAAGCCTACCGCAGCGAATTAACCACGTATCTGCATTGGTGTTTTGACGTCGTCGCATTATCGCCAATCGCGGTGACGCGCAAAGACATTGCCAAGTACGTCGATTACTGCCAATCGCCACCACAGGCACTTATAGGTTACTTCAATGTGGCACAATTCAAACTCGACAAAGCCACTGGTGAGCGAGCGCCAAACTCACAATGGCGGCCATTTGTTGGTAAAAAACAACTCGGGAAATGTCTGCCATATCAACTAAGTGATAATGCACTCAAGACTAAAATTGCTATATTATCATCATTTTATGGGTACTTAATTAGTGAAGAATACACCGAGCGTAACCCAGCGCAATTATGGTTAAAGCACAGTCGATTTGCCATAACGCGTAAGTTCACCATCAATGAAGACAACAACCATCATGCATTCACCGAGTTGCAATGGTCCTATGTTATCAGTACTGTCAGCCAACTAGCCAAGGCCCAGCCAGAGCAACATCAGCGCAGTTTGTTGCTAATAACACTAATATATAGCTGCTATTTACGCATATCAGAAATCAGTGCTCGTGCAGGTTATGCACCTATAATGAGCCAATTCAGACAAGATCCACATTCTGGCATCTGGTATTTCCACGTACCATTTTCTAAAAGCGGTAAAGCCCGAAATATTGCCATTTCAAAAGTATTACTCGCTGGATTAGTGGATTATCGACGTTTTCTGCACCTCAGTGATTTACCCAGCATCAACGATCAACATCCTATATTCGTGCGCCACAAAGCCGCAGCTCATGGACGAGAATCAGGCGTCATCAACGCCAATCTTGGTATTAGACAAATACGCGACGAAATAGACAAGCTGATTACCTTAGCCGCAGATAATGCAGCCAAAGATGGTTTCGAGCATGACAGTCAACTGATGCGAACACTCAGTGCTCATAATATTCGCCATACCGGGATCACGCACGATATCAATATCAACCGTCGACCATTATCACATGTCCAGGCCGACGCCGGCCATGAGAGCATCGACACCACATCACAGTATTTGCACACCACACAAACTGAACGACACCAAAGTGCATTCAACAAACCATTAAGTCATCTTGCTGAGATTGAATAATCGACTGGCATTACTAAACAAAACCAAAAGCATGCAATCTCAGCACGATACTAAATAGCCAATTTGGTTAAAATAAACGCTTAAGGCCGTATATAAACATTTTACGGTTTAATGCAATGATGATGACCAAGCCTCAAATGCGCAGTCTCGAACAGCGTATTTAACAAAGGCACATGTATGCGTACAATGTATATTATGTTAAATAGAGTATATGTGTATTGTTACTTAATACCTGTATGCGTGTGCTTTCTCATTTCAAATGGTTTTTGTCTCACTTCGTGGATCTGGCCTTTTAGTATTTATAATCAAATAGTTATATTGAAGCCAACGATTTGACCGCACAACTTTGGTGCAAAAAATACATCAGAGCGCTTTTTATGTCAGTTTTAACCACCTGACTTTTTAAAATCCTGTGGTATGTTTTTTTGATGTATTTTTCTCAGTTGGTGATATTGATAACTGACGTGTGGTATTCCTTTAACAAAGCCTACAAATGCATACCAGCCCTCCTGCTAATCACTCTTTATTCGTTCTGATTTGAGACTGATTGAAGACAATTGCCATGATTATAAAGCGCCAATAACTGTTTCAAACTGTTGTTCACCATCTAGTTGAATTTGTATTAAATATTCTGGCTTAGCGCCAATCGTCCACATTCCTTGTTTAAGGATCATATTATTTCCTTTAATTCCATATGTTTATCCGTGAAAAACACGCTTTATGCGCAGGCAATCTTGATTGCCATAATGTCTCCCAACTTGCATAAGGACTCTTTGGCTACTGATGAAAATTCTGAACCAGGTGATAATAACTCCTTTAATTTTTTAAGCTCTTCCTCTGCTTTGGTCCTTGCGGCCACACTGCCATTCTCATTAGCCGTTTTAAGTTCTCTTTGATAACTATAAAATAATGCCCGACAGGTTTGCCAAGTGTCGCTTCTTCTCGAGTTTAGAACCCTCTCATTAAGAAAATACTTGTCAATGGTAAAGTTAACTCGGTTTAAATCTACTTCCCCAATGTCATCTTGAGCTAATGGAGCACCATCATCATTAAAACTCAATAGCAATACATCTGATTCCTTAAGAGGATCAAGAAACAAAGGTGTTTCATCTTGCCAGGCTTGGTCATGAAAGGAAGCTCTAAAGCGCTCATCTATGATTGGGAAAAATGTGCTTTTCTTTCTATTAGGACGGCTTTTACAAAGACGGTAATTAGAAAGTTCGAAAGCGAGCCAATAATATCCAGGATGTGTCGGATGTCTCAAACCATCATGGAACTTGGTCGCCTTTTTGGGTCTAAAGTGCTCTACTTCTTGATAGTCACCACCAAACTTTGTTTCTGTATACCAGCACTTATCATGGTTTAGTGAAGACAACCACTCTACAAGTGCCACGTCACGCCAGTGTGCCTTATACTTGTCAATAAGTTGGTGCTTCTCCTCTAAAGAAGGCGTAGCTAAGATTTCATCTCTTATTTCTTCAGCTCTAGTTACCCATGCTTGAATATTCGCTGGTAACACATCAGGTACGTTGACTTTAATCATTGCCCGCCTCTTCATCTATCACTTTTTGAAGAAGCTCATCAGATAATGTTTGTAACACTTTATAGTCATCAGCTGATAGTTCAGGCCTTCTAAACTTCGGATTACGGCTAATAGCTTTTGCGAAGTTTGAAAAGTAAGGGTTAGGATGTGCTTGAGAAAAGCCGATAGCATCCAACTCGCTATTAATTCTCAATAATGATTCAGAAACGTCTTCCCCAGCCCTCTGTGAAGATAGCAGTCTATTTCTAAGATCTATCTTATGCTGGATCTCTTTATCAAGACTTGTTCGAATACCATACAAATCAGATTGTATTATTGCTTCAACACCTAAATTAATTGGATCTTCATCAGGTATATTTGAGCGTTTCCCTTCATCATTCTCAGTTAAGACACGAATTTGGGCAGCTCGCAGAGATGTAAGCATCAATGGATCGTGAGTAGTTAAAATTATTTGGCTAGAATCCCACGCTGACTTACTCGAACCATCAATCTTGTGGTCAAGAATACTTTTTATTTGATCAAAATAATCTAACTTCCAGCGAGGGTTTAAATGAGTATCGGGTTCATCTAAAAGAAATAAGGACTCATCATCTCTAGTAAACTTCATTAATCCAAGCACCGTCATCAGTTGACGCTCACCTTCAGATAATTTATCGAATGTTAATTCTTGACCATTTTTAAGTGTGACCGTTACAGTTACATTCTCAAGAATATCAGCTATATAGGTGCTCTCAATATTCTTGAAAAAAGATGCAGTATCTGGGTATTCGGAAGCTAATGACTTTAAAGTTGTTTCATTTTGAATAAACATATAAAGACGTTCTTGTTGCTCAGAACGGCCTCTAAAATCAATGTTCTTCCTTTCTTTATTATCTATTGGAGCTATTGAGTGGTTCCATAGATTATTCAAAAAACCTTGTACCACACCTCTTGAATACCAAAAACGAGAATCCCCCTCAGCCAGCATAATATCGTTAGGTTTATTTTTAAACCAATATGGTTTCTTCAAGCAAAATAAAACTGATTCCAATTTCTCAATATCAAGTTTATCTAATAATTTCTTACAAGAAGGGTCATCATCAACTAAGAAAGCTAATAATACAAAAAAACTGTGAACATCTCGGCAATAAAAAAAACGACGCAATAATGTGTCATCACCTTCGGTAAGACGCTTATAAAAATGAGTTTGATGTTTTACAAATAACTCTTCTACTCGCCAATTTGTACCAGAGTAATATGCAAACACATTTAAGGGTAAATATTCATTTGCATTATTCTTAAGAAAAGTAAAACTTTTCTTTGTCCCGTCAACATTGACTAAGCTATTCGCAGAGTTGTCTACATCATATCTAACCTCAAGTTCATGGCCTCGACACTCATATATCAAGGCGTAAGAGAAGTTTGTATTATCTGCCCCGCCTAGATCTAGCATCCTAAAAATTGAGATAATAGCTTCAATTAAGTTTGACTTACCGACTCCATTTTGCCCAATGATTGTCGTTATAGGCGAATCAGCATCAAAGGTCGTTTTAAAATCAACAAAGCCTTTGTAATTATCTAATGTTAGTTCCTTTAACTTCATGATATACCTTTACAAAAATTCTGCTTTCGAGGGCAAATCTATAAAACCTAAATCTATCTCAGTTTTTAATTGTTTATAAAATTGCGGTAATTCTAATCCTGATTTTGACCAAACACTCTTCGCATCAGTGTCATCTAATGTCGAAATTATTTTGGCAAGAATAGCATCCGGTTGGCCATTAAACTTAGAAGTAGTTGTGAGATTTGTTCTAATTTCCATAGGTACTTTTTCCCGTATCCCTTTTTTGTTATCAGTAACTTTTCCAGTTACCTGTTCTAAGATTGCGTCGGTGAGGTGGAGTTGGGTGGTTTTGGCATCAGTTAAACGAGCTTTGAGTTGGTCGCACAGCGCCATTAGCTCATCGACTTTAGCGACGATGCGGTATTGTTCGTTCAATGGCGGTAATGGAACCCTCATTCCTCGAATTACATTCAAATGAAGGTGTTTAACAGCTACACCTCGAATATGTTCATCGGTCATTTGATGACATGCATTTTGAAGAGCCAGCCGAAAATAACCAGGAATTAATAGTGTTTGACTAAATTTGATTAAGGCTAGCGATTCGAAAAGGCTAAAGTCATCATTATCATCAACAATTACAACAGTCCCAATCGATCCACTTTTTGAAACAAGTAAGTCACCAAGTTCAGGCTTACACCTAGTGATTAACTGAATATGTTCATCATGAGAAATGAATTTACAGTCGGAAAAACTTAATTTTCCGGTTGAAATGTCCTTTGCTGAAACAAACCTGATGCCACTATCTGTATATGTTGGGGTCTTATGGGTTCCATCTGTAACCACAAATGCAATATCACCTATTCTGGGTTCAGTCCAAGTACTCGGGATTTGCTGATTAGACTTTGAGTTAAACTCTTTGAATACTACTTGTCGATTCTTTAACGTGCCATTCGCGATTAGCATTTCTTTTTCGGAGGCTATTTTTTTTACAAGTTCAGACGATGGTTCATCACTTAGCTCTTGAGGAACAAGCTTGCCCAACACAGCGAATTGCAGGATGGTTTGTTTTAGTATGTCAATGCTAGCGCTGGTGGTGAATAGCGTGTCGAAGTGTTCGGCTATGCGTAGCCAGGCCTTTTCAAAACTCTTTGCCAAAGATGGCTCAGGGCTGCTTGCATCACTATTGTCAAAAGCTGGTTCTAGGCTGTCAGCTAAAGTGTTGCTCGCATTCGTCGTAGCTTGCTGGGCTGTATTAGGCAGTAGCAGTGCATTGAGCAAGGTTTCGACTAAGGTTTGGTGTGCCGAAATACTGGCTTCGGTTTGCGTTTCAAGGGCATCACATAAGCTCATCAACTCATCGACTTTAGCAACGATTCGATGTTGCTCTTCGAGTGGGGGTAAAGGTATTAATAACTCACTAAATTTCGCTAAAGAAATGCCACCAATAATGCCTGTCATTGCTTTACTAAACTGTGCATAAAAAGCTGGTGTCAGGTAATTGGATAGTATGAACTTCGGATCAATTTCATCATACGCATATAACGCAAATAACTTATTACCAAAACAAACATCCTGGGTAGCTAAACCGCACTTTTTACCAGCACTTCCCCCCTCCGCACATATCAATACGCTCTCTTTTTTAGCCACTTTAAATTTTGGTTCATCAAATGGGATTAACACTCCATTTTCATAGTCAAGATCGTTAAAACCATAATTGACATCTTTAGTTGCTATGAAAGGCAATCCATTTTTGAGCCCAGTATATTTCGTTTCTTTTAACTTAGCATTTATGCTATTTCCATTAAATATTTCACCTATAAAGCCAAGTCTGGAAAAATCCCAGCCTTGTGGCAATTCAAATGGCTTTTCCTCTTCAGCAATCTCTGGCAAAGGCTTTTGTTTTTTAAGCTTACCTTCTTTCACCAATTGGGCTTTTTCAGCAGCTATACGTTCAAGTAATACTGACGCTGGCTCATCATTTGGATCTTGCGGCACTAACTTACCGCGCACGGCGAGCTCTAAAATCAGTTCACGTAGCTTTTTAATGCCGTATAACGAAAACTTGCTCGATGTGCCACGGCCTGCTGACGACTTTTGCTCAATGGCCGAGGTCCAAATATCAATGTGGTCTGTTATTAATTGCTCAGAGCTAAGGCTTTCTGCGTTTACGTTTGCTTTCAACTCAAGAGATTTAGCCATTACTTATCACCTACACGCTTTGTTGAAGATGATGGTGCGAGTGCGGCGGCGAGAATGTCTTTTAACTGATCGCGTATCGCTTGAATATCCGCTTGTTGCTTGGCGTAATCAGACAATAATTCTTGCGGTTCATGGCTGATAACCTCGCCGACATGGGGATTTTTAATGTCGAGGTTGTAGTTACGGGCAATGATGTCATCGATTGACACTTTCCAGGCTTGCTCGTTTTCAATCCGCGCTGCAAAACCATCAGCTTCGTTGCCCCACCAAGCAAGTTCAGTTTCGAACTCTTCAAACTTCATTGGTTTAGTTTTGTTGTAGTTTTTAACCCCTGCTGGGTAGGGATGCTCGTAAAACCACACGTCTTTGGTCGGCGTGCCTTTGGTGAAAAACAGGATGTTGGTTTTAATGCCAGTATATGGGTTAAACACCCCATTAGGTAAACGCACTATGGTGTGCAGATTACATTCATCCATTAACATCTTTTTGATTTTGGTTTTTACGCCTTCGCCAAACAATGTGCCGTCTGGCAATACCACTGCGGCGCGCCCTTTCGTTGCCAGCACCTCAATAATTAATTGCAGGAATAAGTCGGCGGTTTCACGGGTTTGAAACTCGCTGGGGAAGTTCTTTTCAATACCGTCTTCTTCGGTGCCGCCAAAGGGAGGATTGGTGATGATGACATCAATTTCTTCATCCCAACTTGAAAGCGGCTTGTTCAGCGTATTGCCGTGTTTGATTTGTACCGGTACTTCAATACCGTGTAGCATCATGTTAGTGGTACAGAGTAAATGCGGCAGCTGCTTTTTTTCAACGCCATGGATTTGCTGTTGCAAGGTTTGGTGGTCATCACTGGTTTTAACATAGTTGGCTTTAACATGGTCAAATGCGCACGCTAAAAAGCCGCCTGTGCCGCAGGCGGGATCCATGATGGATTCGCCAAGTTGTGGGTTAGCTACCGCAACAATAAACTTAGTAATCGCTCTCGGGGTGTAAAATTCGCCTGCATTACCCGCACTTTGTAAGTCTTTTAAAATTTGCTCGTACAAGTCACCAAACAGATGGCGCTCGTTTGAGTCGGTAAAATCAATTTCGTTAAGCTTGTTGATCACCTGGCGCAGTAGCGTGCCGTTTTTCATGTAGTTAAATGCATCTGAAAAAGCCGCTTTTACCACAAAACCACGTGGGTTTTTATCGATTGGTGCGATTAAGTTTTTAAGCTGAGGAAATAGCTCATCATTAACAAACTCAAGCAGTTCGTCGCCTGTAATGCCTTCGTTGTCAGCTGCCCAGTTGCGCCATAAAAACTCAGCAGGAATTGGTTCGCGATAATCGTCCAGTTCAAGCTCTAACTCTTCTTCTTGTGCATCAAACACTTTAAGAAAGAGTAACCAAGACATTTGCCCTAATCGCTGAGCATCACCGTCAACGCCAGCATCTTTACGCATAATATCTTGGATGGATTTAATTGCTGAACTGATAGACATAAACTGATTCTCAAAACAAAAATATTGCGTTGATAGTAGCAAAATCATTATGTTAATACACTGATATAAATCCTTAATTATCTAGAATGCCAAACAAAATACTGTTTGCTGAACCTGATAAGTCTAATATTAGAATTTAAATGGTTAATATTTATCTAACTCTGTTGAAATTGGTTATGCAAAATGTGTTTATTTATGGTTAAATATGTTTTATTACAACTAATTAGCAAGGATGAATATTAGTGGTGTCCCATGATTATTGAATGTCCCCATTGCAGCGAAGATAATAAAATTGAATATGCTGAAAATATACGCTGTAAAAAATGCGAGAAAGATTACAAAGGTTATGAGTTTTCCAAACGAAAAATGATAACAGGAACTGCCCTCGCGCTTTTAACCTATATTGGTGTTCATACCTATCGCGACGAGTCGAAAGGCTACGGTGATCGTTACCCGATTGCTGTTGAATATGCTTTGTTGGACAGCTGTATTAATGGAAGTAAAAATTCTATTTCTCAAAACCGTTATCTGAGCAAGCGTGATGTTTGTTTATGTGCTCTTAAAGGAGCGCAAGAAGATTATCCCTACTCTGATTATAAAGATGATGTGAAAGGATTCGTTCCTGTTTTTCGTCAGTATGTTAACAGCTGTCGATAATTTCATACGTAAAAAGCGGTCACCTTCAGGGACCGCTTTAGCCAAATTTAACATTAAATCGTTTTATTTACTCTTTGGAACGTTACCTCGTCCATTACCAGAAGGTTTACCCGTCGTGCTTGGGTAATTGGGATTGTTACTTGGACGTGGTGTTGCTGGTGCTTTTGAGGTTGGTGTTGATTTACTCAAGGTAGTCTCCTTATTTGCCTGACTTTTGGTTAGTTTCTGAGGCGCGCTGCGCTCGGGGTGCAAAAGTACCTTTTTCGATTTTGCCACCATTTTTAATTGCTTCAGAAGACTGAATACGAGCAGCGGCTTCTGGTGTCATTGGAGTTTTACTTTTAGTCATGTTTAATTCCTTTTTACTGATTAATTTAATTAGTGTCTTCGCTAAGACAGGCACAGAATGACATAGAGGGTGGGGACTTATGGGGACAGAAATAAAACAGAAACAAATAAAAGAGTTACTGCAAAAGCTAAACCTTAGTATTAACAATTTTGCAGGCTTAGTTTATGAAGCTCTTTATGATGACAATAATGATGAAGCAGAGAAAAAGCTTGCAGAGAACATTAAGAAACAGTTACAGCGAAAAACAACCAAAGAGGAAGTGTTAGATTCATACCTTGATATATTGGTTGAACTACCCAGTTATCAAGGCCTCAACCTTGATAAAGTTCGCAGCCAATATGTTGGTCATAGCTGCTTAAATGATGACATTACAATGAGTCTCAGGTCGCTATCAGCTGAACTAGACAACTAGCTTAACAACTATTCTAACGACCAATTTTACTAGCTAGTCGGTGGACAACATCCTTTTGTAATTTCTACTAGGCTGATTGCTGATGTATTTGATAAATCTGCGCTTCTAGGTCACTAATGGCCTGCTCGTATTCTTGCTTGCCGCCAAAGCCTTTTTTTACGATTTCACTCAAATTACCGTACTCGGTAAATGGTGCGATTTTGAGCACTTGCATGTTTTCAATTTCTTGCACGCCGACATCGGCATATTTTACCAGTAAATTTTGCAGTACCGCTTGTGCAGTATCGGAATATTTAGTGAAGTAATTGCGCTTTTGCACGTTATTTACCCGTTCGGCACGCGTGAGTGGCGGCTGGTCGTAAACCACATGGCAAATCATATCAAAGGGGTCCATGTCTTTGCCGACTTCATCTTCTAGTGCCGACCAAATAATACCTTCGAGCGCGAGCTCATCGATAATGGCTTGTTTACGATCGGACTCGTTCCAACGCTTAACAAATTCATCCAGTGAGCTGAATTGTTTCGCCATGGTTTTGCGGGTGTAATCTTTAAATGATTCGGTGACTAACTTGCCGTCACAGTCGTAATACTGCACTCGCTCAGCCACTTTGCTGACGGTGACGCCAGACACGCGATACTTGTTTATTTTACGGGTTTCGCCATCGTCCCACTCATCATCCCATTTATCATTACCTAGGCCATCACCTTGAGGATCATTGATGGTGTCAGTTTGATTGGTATCATCTTCATCATCTGGATGTTCGCCTTGAATATCCGTACCATCAACACCAGTAAATTCTTCAGCATCAATATCAATATTCTCATCTTCGATATCTTCGGGGGTTACTTTGATGATTTTTTCTGGTGTACCGTCAAAGCGTTCATCGGCAAACAGTTCTGTGGCTTTTTTAAAATCTAAAATGGTAAACCAAAGTTTACCGTATCTGTCGTCAATACGGGTGCCGCGGCCAATAATCTGTTTAAACTTGGTCATCGACTGAATGTTTTGATCTAACACCACTAACTTACAGGTTTTGGCGTCTACGCCTGTGGACATCAACTCTGATGTGGTGGCGATTACCGGATAGGCTTTCTTAGGATTGATGAAATTATCTAGCTGGGCTTTACCCAGTTCATCATCACCGGTGATTTTCATCACATACTTTTCATTCTTGGCCATTTGCTCTGGGTTTAGATTGGCAATAGCACGGCGCATGCGATCTGCGTGGTCTATATCGTTACAAAACACGATAGTTTTGGCCATCGGGTCGGTGCGTTTTAGGTAGTTGGTAATAGTTTCGGCCACTAATTGGGTGCGCTCATCAATGACCATAGTGCGGTCGAAGTCTTTTTGATTATAAATTCTGTCTTCAATCACTTCACCGTTGTTATCGATCTGGCCTTTTGTGGGCCGCCAACCTTGTAAATCGACATCAATATCGACTCGCACGACTTTATAAGGTGCTAAAAAACCATCTTCAATGCCTTCTTTGAGTGAGTAGGTATAAGCAGGCTCGCCAAAGTAGTCGGAGTTTGATACTTGGTCTGTCTCTTTAGGGGTGGCGGTAAGACCAACTTGGGCGGCGCTGCTGAAATATTCTAAAATTTCACGCCAGGCGCTGTCTTCTGAAGCGCTACCGCGATGGCACTCGTCGATAATGATTAGGTCGAAAAAGTCTGGGTCGACTTGTTTAAAGGCTTTTTGGCTTTCTTCTGGGCCTGTTAATGCTTGGTATAAGGCTAAATGAATTTCAAATGCAGGATCAACCGTGCGCCCAGTGATTTTGGTCATAGAAGTGCCAAAGGGCTGAAAATCATTAATGCGGGTTTGGTCTACCAAAATGTTGCGGTCGGCTAAAAACAAGATGCGTTTCTTGGCGCGAGACTTCCATAAACGCCAGATGATTTGAAATGCGGTGTAGGTTTTACCCGTACCGGTCGCCATCACGAGTAGCACTCGGTTTTTACCCGATGAAATGGCTTCAATGGTTTTATTAATGGCTTGCAGTTGATAATAACGAGGGTGCTTACCCGTGCCATCATCATGATATTCTTGATTGATAATGGGTAACTGGGTTTGGGTATAACCTTTCCACACGCAGTACTTAGTCCAAAGTTGTTGTGGTGATGGAAAGTCTTCTAAGCGGATCTCTGATTCAAGTTGGTTTTCTTCAGGTGTTCCTAACTTGGTTTTATCATGGAAGATAAAGCCATCGCCATTTGAAGCAAAGATGAAGGGAACATCAAGCAAGCGCGCATAATCTAGCCCTTGCTGCATGCCTTTTCCCACTTCGTGCTTATTGGCTTTAGCTTCGATAACAGCAAGCGGCATACTGGGTTTGTGATACAGCACAATATCAGCCGACTTAACCGTTTTACGCACACCCAATTGACCACGCACAATGACTTTACCGTCACGCAATTTCACTTCTTGGCGAATTTGGGTCATATCATCCCACCCAGCACTTTTGATAGCTGGCATGATGTATTTATAGATGATATCAGTTTCGGTAAGCTTGGCTTTATTGATACTCATACGAGATCTAGATCCTTCTAGCGCGATTGAAAACGGCAATAACGTTGATTTTGCCACAAAAGCTTTCATTTACCAATAATTACATACAGATACATAAAAAATTGTAAATAAATCACCCATTTTTTTGCAGTAACATCACCCCTTTCTATTTGAGTTGCGATCACCTTTTATCATTTTCACAACGAGCAAATTCAACAGAATGATTTAACCAATGAGCACTCGATGGTCAATCCATCAGTAATATGGTCGATTTAATACAGCAGAAAAGCTTGATATCAATCAAGCCTAAAGTGATGTTATGGGGTTTAAAGTTAGCGTTTAGGAAAACAACCAACGCTGCAGTTGGATGCGCCTTGTCGTCGTTTTCGGTCCAAATGTTCGCAATATTCTGTTAATGCAGGCAAAGCCCCTACCGCACCTTTGAATAATACCCCAAACTCTGTGGTGATTTTTAACCAGTTCTCGGTGGGAATGTTTAGTCTATTAAGAATAGCTTGGCTGCTTGAACTAATGGCACCGCGCTTATCTTCTCGAATGATATGTCCTGTATCTTCAACAAGCATTATGTAGTCTTTGACACTGAACATTAAACCATTAGGCATGTTTACTCGCTCACTCCCCACAAAAGACAATAATTCTGCTGGTTGTTCACCTTTTATCGCTGAGTTAATGCGGCGTTGAATGCTGGTATAATCTGACGTTTCTGGTGTGCTGGCCATTTTGGCGCGGATAGGCCTTTCTATTAATAAATAATGGTCAACATAAGCCATACAAGCTAAGACTGCGGCTTCATCTAATAATGCTTGGCTATTTATAAAAGAAAAGGTAAACCGCCCTTCCCACAAATTCATCGGGAATGGATTTGAACAGCTTTAGCTGGCCCAAAGGGTGAGCGCCATGGATGGCGGCGAATAAAATCTGCCAGTGCACTTATCTTCTTTATTGGCCATTCGATCAATCGGCTCACTCAAGGAGCGCATAAACCAACTGATATCAACCAAGCGTTGTCGGTATTGGGTTATACAATCATTCACTGTTTTACGTTCAAATGCGTTTAGGTCTTCACCTTTAACAAACTTCTGCGTCAGTAATGTCCCTTTAAAGCCTTTGTGCCATTGCATAATCACGTCTATATCTGACCAGTGTTTCACTTTATCTGCATCGACTTTAACGACTACATGCAAGTGATTGCTCCCTGCTTATTAACAAGAATGCATAGACACATATATCAATGGCAAAGATGGTCGCCAGATCAAGAATACGGATATCAACCCACTCGCGCCGATGTTCAAAATTCTCGCCTGTTGAATTGTCGATGCCACACAGAAAGGCTTTACGCACCACACGCACGCGAGCAACAGTGACAACTTTCTATATACAGGGAGAAGGCGTGGCATCCCAACTAACAATGGTTTGTCTTGGTCTGGCCATCTTCAATTACCATTTTGAAAGGGTAAATAAAGCGTAAATTATTGTTTTTTTATTTAGCCAACTATCTTGGGTGGCGATGTTATTTGGCGGATTATCTTAATAATTCTTCAATGGAAACGTTTTTGAGCAAGACAGCCACCAATAAAATCAAAGAATTATCTTAACGAACTACTCTAATTGTCTAAAAAACGTTCGCGATCTCGCCCTGCTAGCCAAAGTTACCACGACACCCATATTTATGGTCACAAATAACGATAAAATAACTATGGGTGTCATCATTACTATTCTAATTATTTTTCTAGTTGCTGTTCTCGTTGCTGTTATCATAGTGGCTTTTTTTAACCATTCCGGTATCTTTGCCACTGTCTATGTCAGTTATTCTATGTCAGTTATTGAATGATAATTCTTGGATCCGAACCATTATCGCAGCCTTGCATCACCACTTGATAATCAAAAGATTGGCCAACGGTTAACGATTCTTTCACCTTGCACTTACGCTTGTTTTTTTTAAAATTTTTGCCACAATTGTCTTTTAAAGGTGAATCACCAGAAAATTTAAGTTTAAAGTCTGAATCAACTTCATTGTCTAATTTCCAAGTAATAAAATCCCCTTTCTTTGTGCATATACAGCCAGCTTCACTAGCACATTGATCGGCATCACAGCCACTGCCACCGTTTACCGAAGCTGATACGGCACATTCATTAACGGTTAACGCTATCTGTTTGTCAGCCCCAAACGAATTCCCAGACAGCATAATTGCAATACCGAAAATAATAGTGACTAAGCTTTTTAAGTAGTTTCTTGTATAATTCATGACCAATTTCATATTAATTTTCCTTCTTTTTCTAGAGTACTAGTTGAATAAATAGATATAAATTGAATATCTCGAGCAAGTATTTTTCTTGGATAACCTAGTGTCAATGCAGTATTAATCAGTGTTTGTGCCAATGATTTTTGACCACAATTAAGCGCTACAATTGCGGTGTCGTAATAAATATAAGGATCGTTACTTTGTGACGTCCGTAGTGTTTCAATACTGTTTAGGGCACTATCACATTGTAATAATTCGGATTGGTAACGTGCTAATGATGCTTGCATGGTTTCTTGATTGGGATTTACTTTTAATTGTTCTTTGGCAAGACCAAGCGCTTTAGTATATGACAATCTTGCATTTTTTATATCTCCAGAAAATTTTTGCGCATCGGCTAAATTCCCCCATAGCGTAGGATCAAACGGCGTTAATTTGGTGGCCAGTAAATAATTTTTAGTCGCGAGGGTAAATTGCTTTTGGAAAAAAAATGCCGTGCCTAAATTTGAATAAGTAATGGCATTTGGGCTAATGCTTAATGAATGTTGCCATGCATCACTCGCCTTATCTAACTCATCATTAAGATAGTATGAAGAACCTAAATTACTAAATCCTTTTTCAAAATCTGGCTTCAATAAAGTGACTTTGGTATATTGTTCACTCGCCTGTGCAAAATGACCAATACTAAATAAAAAGTGACCATATATTTGATAATTTTTCCAATATCCTGGCTCAAGTTGAATCGCCTTAGCAAAGAGTAAATCAGCTTGCTTTATATCACCTTGGGTATGCTTATTTTGAGCGATACCTGTTATCGCGGGTAAGTTTTTATCGTTTAACGTCAATGCTTGTTGATAAAACTGGTCAGAAATAGCGTATTGTCCGCTAATGCGATTTAAGTTTCCTAATGCGATGTAAGCTTCTTCTTTTAATTGTGAAACTTGGGTTAAGGCGCTACAGATCCTCTTTGCCGATTGAAATGACGCTACATTTTTTGAAAGTGCATATTGTTCAAGATAGGTTTGGCACAAGCCTGCATTGGCTAAAGAAAAGTTTGAATCTAATTCAAGCGCATTTAAAAAATGAATTTCAGCCGCTGCGGTTGTTTCCAGCGTAGGGATATTAGCCAGTTGGCCACGTCCTTGAATATAACTGTCGTAAGCTTTAAAATCGTCCGTGCTTATTAATGTTTCAACATTTGTAGTAGAAGATTTTGCAATAAGATCCAATGCATTAAATACTTTACGATAAAGCTCCTTTTGTACATGCAATAAATTATCCGGTGCACCTTTAATTAACGATGCCCAAACTTGAAGAGCCGTTTCGGTATCGGTAATGTTAAGCATAACTATTATTTCTTCATTATTTGCAACGACTTGTCCATCTAGTAAATATTTAGCCCCTAACTTTTCGGCATATTGTTTAATTGTGCTACTAACAGCTACCTCATTAATAGCCCGTTGAGATACCAAATTAAAATTCTTTTGATTTGATAAAGCGTTAATTACTTCACCTTGAAAAGTGGCTTTAAAATAATCGGGTACATTGGAGTGGCTATCAAATTTAAACGGAATGACAGCTAATAAATCATGTTGAAGAGTAACAGAAGGTGGTAAGCGGCTGTTGTTAGTCAAACCATTTTGTTCTAATTCTATAGAATCAATTAGATGCATAGATAAGAAGCCAACAAATGAAGACAATAAACCAATAAATATAAAATCAAAGAGCAGTTGTTTATAAAATAATTTTTTGCGTGGGCTGTTGTTATTTATATAAAATAGATTTTTCTTTATTTTTATTTCTTGTAACCAAGTATAAAGTAAGATGAGAGGAAATCCGATAACCAATAAGAGAACAACAATTTTCAGACCCCATTCAGGCACATTAAATATAGGAAATACCAGTGCAATAATTTGAATAATAACCCAAGTACTAATAGAAAATGCTACTGTTACTTTAAATAATCGCGAATTTTTCAATAATGCGACGGATAAATGCCAATTGTCATTGCTCAATTGAGGTGCAGGCACTTCATTCGAAGGCCATAAATTGGGATAAAGCACTTTATCATCGACACTTTTTACGGCGGCAATTAAACGATACCCTCTACGGTTTAGTGTTTGAATAAACTCAGGAGATTCTTTATGGTCATCCAATACATGTCTTAATTCACTAATGACATGTGATAAATTTCCCCGTTTGGTTACTTTTTCTCCCCAACCTATTTTCAACAATTGCTCAGTTGACAGTAATTTATTTTGATTACTGGCCATAAACAACAGAATTTCTAAGGCTTTAGGAGAGATATGACGTCGTTTGCCATTAAATATGGCGACATTATCATTAGGTATGATGACAATATCTCCGAGCATGAATCCTTTTAAAAGTTCAGCATTAATAGCGGCGTTATCACTTGCGCGTCTCTCTCCATATTCCATAAAAAAGGGCCTTATTCCTTATCTTACTCACGTCGCTAAGTGGGTGGAATACCATTCTTTTAGTTTGAGCTACATAGCTCTAACAGCAGAAGTCATCAATAACATTAGGTTGAATTTACCTAAATATCAAATGAGTGAATTGAACATGATTGATGATAATGTGCTTAACATCAAATTAGGTTCAAGCGGTAGGTCGTCTATTAAATGATGTATCACTTTGAATTGTTATGAATAAAAGGTCACTTCAAACAGCTCGTTTTCTCGAACTGTTATTTACACTATAAAGAGTCATATCTCAGGTGTTCGGGTTTGTTCAACACTTGGGATAAGGACGCCATAGTCGTTTGTTAGTGGCTAACTTTGTTTACGCCAACCGAATGCAAGTAACCAAACCATCAATACGAGTTCTCCTAGCGCAAAGAGAATTAACCAGCCCCAATCGACATCTGGAGCAAAGTATTTGTCTAAATACATACCAATATAAGACATGCCGGCTAGCCCCACTGGAATACTAAGCCAGCTTGGAGTAACGGTAGAACGCCATAACAAAATACTGAGCATACCTAGGTGAACCCCAAACAACATCAGCGCCATCGACTCCATCGACTTAGCCGCTGACAGGTGGGCAAAAACCATCGTTTGGATATCTGATTCGCTGAATAAATTTGATATCGACAGACTCACAGCCAAGTCGTAGGCTAGAATACTCGAAGATAGACCAACGAAAGCAAGCGCAGTGTAAATAAGCCGAGACCACGCAACCAACTGTGAAAGCGCTCTTTGATCTTTACGCAAATACCAAAATAAAGCCCATGCGACAATAATATCCATCACATAAGTAACAAATAACAAGAATGTGCCAATTAGAAATGGAGTTCCATTGGATTGCAAGCCATTGACTGTTGCAGCGATATCACCTTTGACAACGCTTTGCGACATGAAATAGAAATTTGCTATGGGTGCTGCGAAAACCATTACCAACAGACCTAGCCCAGCGATTATGGCTGAGTTTCTTTGCGTTAGACCATTAGAAAAATCCTGTGCAGAATCATTGTCCATCAAGTTAATCCTTTAATTCATTGATAAGAGGTGCCATATCGGCTTCTAAAAATACATAGCCAGCCATTTTTTGAAGTAACAACATAACCCTTTCCTATTTGAGTCGCGATCACCTTGTATATTTTGCTCTACTGCCAATTCAACGGAACCATCATGGCTAAATTAAATCATTCAAATTGGTTGAGGTCTTCCCTTTTGACAAATTTATTAGTTAACAATGTGCCTTTAAAGCTTTTATGCCACTGCATAAGCACGTCTTTATCTGACCATTGTTTAGCCTTATCTGCATCAACTTTTATCACCACATGCAAATGGTCGCTCCCTGCTTATTAATAAGAATGCATAAGTGCAGATATCAATCGCAAAGATGGTAGCCAATTCAAGAATACGTAAATCAACCCACTCTCGGCGATGCTCAAAATTTTCGCCTGTTGAGTTATCAATGCCGCACAGAAAAGCCTTACGCACTTCACGCGAGCAACAATGATAACTTTCTATATACAGTGAGAAGGTGTGTCATCTAAGCTAATGATTGTTTATCTGGGTATGGCCAACTTCAATTACCATTTTGAAAGGGTAAATAAAGCGTAGATTATTGTTTGTTATTTAGCCAACCATCTTGGATGGCCATGTTAATTTATGTCTGAACAATATGATGGGGCTATAGCTCAGCTAGGTGAGCGCTTCGCTGGCAGCGAAGAGGTCTGCGGTTCGATCCCGCATAGCTCCACCAATTTAAAATATAGAACTTAGTATTTAGCTAATGGCTAATGGCTAAATACTTCCGACTAACAACTCCCCATCCAAGCATCACTACAATATAAATAAAACCATTAAATAATAGCAATCATTGAACTTATTTAATAAGCTTAATTTTTAAGCAATCAAATTGACTTATAAGGCTTACTCATGAACACATTTTCACTGCCACGCTCCCTACTTATTGTTTCATTATTATTGCTTCTTTCTGCTTGTAACGATGCAGCCATAACACAGGTTGCAGCTCCGGCACCACATGTTGTTGTTGAGATAATAAAAGAGATCGATATTGTGCCAGAAATGGCTTTTATAGGTAGAACAGAAGCAACTGAAGATGTATCGCTCCGTGCGCAAGTTGAAGGTGTTTTATTAAAGCGTCATTTTACTGGTGGTGATGATGTAGAAGCAGGTGATCTTTTATTCGAAATTGACGCTACCCCTTATAATACAGAAGTAAATCAACAAAAAGCATCTTTAAAACATGCGCAGTCAGCTTACAAAATTGCTAAAAACCGTTGGCAACGTGGTCAAAAATTAATTAACACGGGGGCAATTTCAGAGTTGGACATAGATGAATTAACAGCCAGTATGAATCAAACAGAGTCAGATGTAGCGATTAAACAAGCCTATCTCGATAATGCTTTATTAAACCTTTCTTATACAAAAATAATGGCACCTATTTCAGGCCGAATTAGTCGCTCAAAAGTGAGCACTGGGGACTTAATCACTGCAAATAATTTAGAGTTAGCGACATTAGTACAACTCGACCCTATTTGGGTTAACTTTCAAATTCCTGAAAAAACATTAACTAAAGCGCGTAAAGAGTTTACCGATGGACTCACTGTAGACACAGATGACTTGACGGCGACAATTAACTTGTCAGATACACTGGACTACCCTCATACAGGGAAAATTGACTTCATTGATAACCGTATTGATCAAAGCACAGGTACATTAGCTATTAGAGCGATATTTATTAACCCCAAGGCATCCTTATTACCAGGGCAATATACTAAATTGTCACTCGCAATGCCCCACGAAGAAAAAATTGTTGTGATTTCACAATCAGCCGTACAAGAAGAGCAACAAGGACGTTTTGTATTAGTGGTTAACGAAGAAAACAAAATTGAAAAACGCATGGTTAAACTAGGTGCTCGTTATGATGTTCGTTGGGAAGTGATAAATGGGTTAAAACTCGGTGAAAAAATAGTCGTTGAAGGGTTACAAAAAGTGCGTGTCGGTATTGTAGTTGAAACAACAGAGCAGACTGAAACTCCTTTCGCTTCAAAAAATGAAAAATAGGTTACCACTATGATCAGTACATTCTTTATTCATCGACCTAAATTTGCTTTTGTTATTTCAATTGTATTAACGCTTGCAGGTTTATTATCTATTCCCGTTTTATCTGTCGCCGAATTCCCTGAAATTGCACCTCCACAGGTGAGTGTTACGACAAGTTACCGGGGCGCAAGTGCTGAAACAGTAAAATCTACCGTTGCTCAAGCAATCGAGTCATCAGTAAACGGTGTAGAGGATATGTTATACATGTCTTCAAGTAGTGCAAATGATGGTAGTTATTCACTTAGTATTACCTTTGCTGTAGGAACTGATGCTGATATGGCTCAGGTGAACGTGCAAAACCGTGTTACCTCAGTGATGGCAAAACTGCCTGCAGAAGTGCAACAATCAGGCGTGTCTGTAAAGAAAAAATCACCGAATATGTTATTAGTGGTTAATTTAAACTCACCTAATGAAACCTTCGACTCTCTGTTTTTAAGCAATTATGCCAATATCAATATTAAAGATTCTTTAGCCCGTCAGCCAGGCGTATCAGAAGTACAAATTATTGGTGCGATGGATTATGCAATGCGTATCTGGCTTGATCCGAATAAAATGTCTACCTTAAATGTCACCACAGAAGATGTGATTGCATCTATACGAGAACAAAATATTCAAGTCGCAGCAGGTCGTGTTGGTGCGTCCCCCTCCTCTAAAGATCAAAGTTTTCAATATACTTTGCAAACTAAAGGTCGCTTCCAAACTGCTGAAGAATTTTCAGAGATTATGATCCGTGCGAATCCTGACGGTTCGAAAGTTTATTTAAATGCAGTTGCTCGCATAGAATTAGGCTCAAGTAGCTACGATGCTGAAGGTAAGTTTAATAATAAACCCTCGGCCATTATTGCCGTATATCAATCTCCGGGGGCAAACGCGTTAGAGGTAGCAGAATCAATCAAAAAAGATCTTGAACGTTTATCTGTTAGCTTCCCAACGGATATTGAAAGTGTCATCGCTTATGATACGACCGAAGCCGTTAGCGCTTCTATTGGTGAAGTGATTGAAACATTATTAGTTGCGGTTGCGCTTGTTATTTTAATTGTATTCCTGTTTTTGCAAGATGTACGTTCAACTCTTATTCCCGCGATTGCAATTCCAGTTTCATTGATCGGTACCTTTGCCTTTATGCTTGCCATTGGCATGAGTATTAATACCATCTCACTGTTCGCTCTGGTGCTCGCAATTGGTATTGTGGTAGATGATGCAATCGTAGTGATAGAAAATGTAACGCGCTTAATGGAAGATGAAGGATTATCCCCCATAGATGCCACTGAAAAAGCAATGAAAGAGGTGACTGGGCCCATCATTGCGACAACATTAGTATTATTAGCTGTTTTTGCCCCAACAGCAGTAATGCCAGGTATTACAGGGCAAATGTATGCTCAATTCTCTATTACTATCTGTATTTCAGTGCTTATCTCGTCAGTCAATGCATTGACCTTAAGCCCTGCATTAGCGGCAACATTATTACGCAAACCCAAAAAACATACAAAAGGCTTTCATTTTCAGTTTAACAAGTTCTTTAATAAATTAACCGAACGCTATACTGCGATAGTCAGTCTATTAGTACGCCGATTATTACTCGTCGGCATCGGCTTTGTGATACTAATGGGTGCATTATTCGTACTTGCCGGTAATACGCCTTCAGGCTTTATCCCCATCGAAGATAAAAAATCATTTATGGTAGATATTCAGCTACCTGATGGTGCTTCACTTAACCGTACAGAAGATGTTATAGATGAATTAGTGACGATTGCGAGCGATGAGCCAGGTGTAGCTGATGTTATTCATGTGAGTGGTTTTAGTATTTTAACGGGCTCAGTTGCATCTAATGGTGGTTTGCTCATTATTACCCTTGAAGATTGGGATGAACGTAGTGATAAAAGCATGCATCAGAATCAAATCATCGCACGCTTACAAGGGAAATTTAATACATTACCTTCTGCAAAAGTAATGGCCTTTGCCCTGCCCTCTGTCCCTGGTTTAGGTGCTACCAGTGGGCTTTCATTTGTATTGCAAGATACGCAAGGAAGAACTCCAGAACAATTATCACAAGTGATGGGATCCTTTATATTAAATCTCAATAGTTTACCTGAAGTTGCCTTTTCATTTAGTAACTTTCGATCTAATGTGCCTCAGATGTATCTGGATATTAACCGTAAAAAGGCAAAAGATTTAGGCATCGAATTGAGCGTTATCTTTAATACCTTACAAACCCAACTGGGTGGCTATTATGTGAATGATTTTAATCGCTTTGGTAAAGTGTTTAGTGTCATGGTGCAAGCGGATAATGAGTTCAGAGACAGCGAAACAGATATTAATAGCTACTATGTGCGCACAAAAAACAATGAGATGGTGCCACTCAGCACGTTAGTTGAAATAACACCGATTCTTGGACCCGAATCCGTTAAACAGTACAATTTATTTAGCTCAACAGATATCAATATTTTCCCCACACAAGGATACAGTACCGGTGAAGCGATAGCGGCAGTCGAACGTGCTGTGAATACATTACCCTCTGGTTACAGTTATGAATGGACTGGACAAACGTTCCAAGAGCTACAAGCGGGAAATTTAGCGCCATATATTTTTGCTTTAGCTTTTGTATTTACGTATCTATTCCTAGTCGCACAATATGAGAGTTGGACCATTCCATTAGCGGTAATGCTTTCTGTTCCCCTCGCTATGTTAGGTGCTTTTATTTACCTTAACATTATGGGTTATGAGCTTAATTTGTATGCTCAAATCGGTTTAGTGTTATTAATTGGTCTCGCCAGTAAGAGTGCTATCTTGATAGTAGAGTTTGCTAAAGAATTACAAGAAGGTGGCAAGCCAACGCTGGAAGCCGCTGTTGAAGCGGGTCGTTTGCGTTTCCGTGCTGTACTGATGACTGGGCTATCTTTTGTATTAGGTGTTGTACCACTTGTTCTTGCAACAGGCGCAGGTGCTGAAAGCCGAAAATCATTAGGTTATGCTGTATTAGGGGGCATGGTTGCATCAGTAATACTCGCAACCATACTGGTACCTATCTTCTACGCGATGATGCAAAAGATGCGTGAATCATTTAAAGCGCCAAAAGATAAAACTGCACGGATAGAAGATGATAAATAAAAGTGCGATAAAAGCTGAGAGGCTGAATGCGGAGGATAAGTAGAATAAACGTCATTTTTCATTAGATCTGAAATATACTTTAGTTGATAATTTCAACTTTTTCTTCATATTTGTTTTGTATTTACTTAACTTTCATCTTAATGAAGCTACGAAAGTCAGACATTTCTCCCATGTACTCACCGGTTTCATAAAATGTGAGGTAAAGGGCAACTGCGGCCCACTGTTGGGCAAACCAGCTCTGAATATTGCTTTTGTTTATGATTAACTTATGTTTATTCAAATAGACTTGCCTGAGGAGGTGCTCTACTTACCGTAAGAATGATTTTGACAATTTCGTCATTTTTTTATTCAGATGACTTAGTCTCTTTGTTATCACTGCTGGATCTTCAATGCTTAATTATCTTAACCACACCGCCATATTGATGACAGGTTTCAATATCTATCCCATAGCAAATACATGCCACCCATTTTTTGAAGTAACAACATAACCCCTTTCTATTTGAGTTGCGATCACCTTGTATAATTTTCTCTACGAGCAATTCAACGGAACAATCATAGGTGGCTAAATTAAATCCTATTAGTTATACATATTAGTGTGCATGCCTATCTTTTCCCTCTGGTTTCAAGGCTGGAAATTTATGCGTTGCAAATACGGCATGACAACTAGCGCACGACTCATTCATTTCAGAAAAATAAAAATTTATTAGTTCTGGCTTTTTACTTTGTGCGGCATGTTCAAGCATTCCTGCTAAATAATGAAACCGCTGATCTTTTTCAATAAATTCAGGTGGCAATACTGAATGTAGTTCTTTTACTTGGCTTTCTGTTAGGCTTTGTTTCAATATATAACTATTCTTTATTTTCTGTGCCGTAGTTTCTATTTCGCTCCAGTTTCCAGAAATGTATGCAGGGATGATAGACATCATTCCACCCTGTAATGCTTTCATTTCTTCAGATAATAGTTTGCGCAAATCAGGAGAAAGCGCCTCCACACCAGAAGCCTTTTCGTGTTCTTCATGCTTATGTACATCTTCTGCATAACTCATTGTTGGTAATAGGATAGCCAAGAGTGCGATGCTAATAAAAGTTTTCATATAAGTCTCTGTTTAAGTTGATTGTATAGACACCTTAATAACAGGCTGGGTGGCTGAATTAGATCCCCTAAATCCCTCGCGACTTTCGTTTCGCTCGGGTCTCGGGGTTTTTCGCCGAATGAGTGTAATTGAGCTATTTAGTTCTATTGGCTTCAAAACGGCTATTTTTCAACAAAAGCTCTCTCAACAACGTAGTCTCCTTGCACTCCCTTTTTAGGACTTTCCTTAAAGCCTTTTTCATCAAGCATGGTACAAGTGTCTTCTAACATGGAAGGACTACCGCACAACATTATTCGATCAAATTCAGGGTCGAGCTCGGCTATCCCAATATCTGTATATAATTTCCCCGAATTAATTAAATCAGTAATTCGTCCTTGATTTTTATAGGGTTCACGAGTGACACACGGATAGTAGATGAGTTGTTCAGTTATCATCTCACCAAGATATTCATGATTAGGAAGATCTGTTGTTAATATGTCATGGTATGCCAATTCATTGGTATACCTTACGCCATGGAACAAAATAATTTTTTCAAAACGTTCATAGGTTTCAGGATCTTTAATAATACTTAAAAACGGGGCTAGCCCTGTACCAGTACCAATCAAGAGTAAATTTCTACCGTCTTTTAAATCATCAATAACCAGTGTTCCTGTTGGCTTACTACCAATAATAACTTCATCTCCAATAGCTAAATGTTGTAATTTTGATGTAAAAGCACCCCCCTCGACTTTAATACTGAAAAACTCTAAGTAATCTTCATGGTTTGCGCTAGCAAGACTATAGGCTCGCAGGATTGGTTTAGCCTCTTTCTGCGCTAAGCCAATGATGACATATTCCCCATTTCTAAATCGAAGGCCTTGACTACGCGTTGTCTTGAAAGAAAATAATGTATCGTTCCAATGAACGACATCTGTGACTTTTTCGGGGTTGAATTTTCTATTCATGTTTTTCCTGTACATTTTAATAATTAATTTACCTGTGGGATACAGGTATACATGGCAGATTGAAAGTACGAATGGCCCTCTGCCGCTGCGTAAAACCAAGCTCTTTGGGGATGACACAACTCTGTTGAAAAACACCGGCAGGGAAAAGATCTCATTTAACCGCAAAATGGTGCTTATTTGAATCCAGTATTACCCTAGAGAATGCTGTGGACTGCTGTTCAATAAAGCACCCAGCGTCTAAGTTGGTAGTCCTTCTTTTTTGACGTTTATTTCCCTATGGCGTACAAGGATTTTGGCGGCTATAGTGAAAAACGCCTTACCCACACGGCTTTTTTTTTACCTTATATAAGACCTTACGCTTTATTACCTAATATGGTTTAAAATACGGGCTAAGTAATATGACTAACATGATATCCATTTATCATTCCTAGTTATTTGTTATTTAAAGTTTGCTTTAGCTATACTTCTTGGCTAAGTGTAAAATCTTTTTGACCATGGCGCGTAAACCATTACCACGCTGCGCACTTAAGTGACTGAATAAATCAATTTCGGTGAAGAACGCTTCGATATCAACACCGGTAATATCCTGAGGTGTTCTTTTATTAAATACACTAAGAACAATAGCCGCTAATCCTTTAACAATTTGAGCTTCACTGTCGACAGCCATCAAAAGGATGTTATTTATTTCATCGTATTCGCATACTAGCCATACCTGACTTTGGCAACCGACGATAAAATTCTCATCGGTTCTAAACGCTACTGGCATGCTGGGAAGTTCCTTACCAAGGTCGATGATATAATGGTAACGTTCTTCCCAGTCATCAAAAAAATGTAGGGCCTCTTTGATGTCTTCAGATTTGATTTCACTACCAAAAGGGCTTTCTGGTAAACCGATAATAGACAGTGTGCTCATCAAAATAACCCCATTTCTAATTGCGCCTCTTCCGTCATCATTTCTCGACTCCAAGGCGGGTCAAGAACAAGGTCCACTAAGACAGTATTGACATTAGGCACTAGCCCAACTTTGTATTTGAGATCCTCGATCAATACCGGTCCCATGCCGCAGCCTGGCGCGGTTAACGTCATGGTAATCACTACGGTGTTGGCTTCTATCTTACAATGGTATATCAAACCCAAATCAACAATGCTTACAGGTATTTCTGGATCGTAAACAGCAGATAACGCCTTCCATACATTACTTTCAAGCACCGTTTGATTGCCTGACTTTTCATCTGAGAGTTCAAATTCTAAGACGATGGGTTTAAACCCAAGTGCATCGCCATCGGTACCATCGATGCGAGCCATATTGCCGTTAACCAAAACGGTATAGGCTCCTCCTAAAGATTGGGTCAGAGTGACAAAAGTATCTTTTTTTATTGTAATAGAGGTTCCGACTGGTACTAATCGTGCTGGACAGTCTCTATTCACTACAATTATCTTTTTTTCCATAATATTATTCAGTATTCGTCAATGTTTTTGAATGGATCATTAAACTGAAAAGCTTTCTCCACAACCGCACTCAGCTGAACTTTTTGGGTTGTTGAACTTAATGACTTTGTTCAATCCCTCCGTGACACAATCAATTTCAGTCCCGTTTACATAAGGTAAGGCTTCTTGGGTGACGTACAGTTTGAGCTTATCGTTGATAACAATAAACCCCTCTTCAGTAATGGGATTGTCAATAAAATCCAACACATATCTAAAACCATTGCAGCCACTTTTTTTCACTGAAAAACACAGACCAAAAGCGTTTTTATTAAGGATTTCTTTCTCCAGGTAACTACGAGCATTGTCACTTAAGGTAACACTGGTTTTATTTGGTTCAAATTTCATTACTGTCATAATAAGATTCCCTTGTTATCGTCATTATTTAGTTATAAGAAGGTTTTAACTTTAGTCAACGCTGCAAATAACATGGCCACTTCTTCTTCTGTGTTATAGAGAGAAAATGAAGCGCGTACCGTGCCTGAAATACCCAGCTCATTCATCAATGGCATAGTGCAATGATGTCCTGTTCGAACAGCTACGCCTTGTTGGTTGAGTAAAGTCCCCACATCACTTGGATGCGAATCCCCCATGAGAAAAGAGAAAATAGCCGTTTTATTTTCTGCCGTACCATAGAGGTGAATATCATCCATACTCTGTGCTAACGCTAAGCAATAATTCATTAATCGCTTTTCGTGTAACATGGCCCCGACTCGATCAATGCTATTAAGGTAATCTATTGCCGCTGCAAGTCCGACAGCCCCCGCTATATTTGGTGTACCCGCTTCAAATTTATAGGGCAACTCATTCCATGTAGCCTGTTCAAAAGTCACCGATTTAATCATCTCGCCCCCCATTTGAAATGGGGGGAGTTGTTCAAGACGATCCTCTTTCCCGTACAATACGCCTATACCCGTTGGACCAAATAACTTATGCCCTGAGAAGGCATAAAAATCGCAATCGAGTTGCTGCACATCGACAGGACAATGAGCAACGGCTTGGGCACCGTCTATCACAGTAATCGCATTGACTTGCTTAGCAAACCTCACGATTTCTTTTACCTGATTAATCGTGCCGAGTGCGTTGGAAACATGCGTCATGGCAACAATGGCGGTTTTTTTGTTAAGTAATTTTTTAAAAGTTGAAAAAATTAGCTCGCCTTTCTCATTAATTGGCACAACCATTAGTTTTGCACCGCTTCGTAGTGCCGCTATTTGCCAAGGTACAATGTTGGCATGGTGCTCCATTGCTGAAATAAGAATTTCATCACCCGGCTTCAAATGACTTTGTGCTAATCCACTTGCGATCATGTTAATCGCTTCGGTGGTCCCTTTTGTCCAAATTATTTCGTGACTGTGCTTGGCATTAATAAAGCCTTGTACGCTACTGCGTGCTTTCTCGAAAAGCTCAGTGGCATCATCGCTCAAGGTATGGGCACCTCGATGTACATTCGCGTTGCTATTACTATAAAATTGATTTGTAGCATCAATAACAATTTGTGGTTTTTGAGTTGTAGCGGCATTATCCAAATAAATTAACGGTCGACCTTTAATACTCTTATTTAATAAAGGAAAATCCTGACGGATCTTTACAATATCAAAGGTGTTATCTTCCACAACTGCCGATAAAGGAGACATTGGTTATTTCCCCCCGGGGTACTGTAATGATAAAAATAAGCTAGAAAAACGTTGTGTAATAAACGCTTGTACACTCGTTTCTGGAACCTTATCGACTATCTCAGCAATAAAGGCTAGGCTCAACAGTCGTTTCGCTTCGCTCCTTGAAATGCCTCTAGATTGTAAATAAAACAGCGCATCACTATCAATTTGACCTACCGTGGCACCATGTGAACATCTCACATCATCAGCATAGATCTCTAATTCAGGTTTAGTATTAATCGTTGCAAAATCTGACAGTAATAAATTTTTATTGCTTAGCTTGGCTACCGTTTTTTGAGCGTCTGGATGAATATGAATACGGCCATTGAACACGGCATTGGCTTCGTTATCGGCTAAACCTCGAAATATCTCGTTGCTGGTACAATTTGGTGCCATATGTTCCATGCAAGTATGGTTATCAATAGTTTGTTGGTTGCGACCGTAAAAACTGCCTCGAATATCCGCACTAGCATACTCCCCTACTAAAGCCACGGTAAGATCATTACGCTTTAGTTTAGAGGCTAGGCTAATTTGATACTGTTGATAAAGGCTATTACGACCTTGTTTAACGCGCTGACTACATAGACTAGTCACGCTCTCATCAAGTTGGATCCGGCTATGAGTAATATCTGCGTTGTCATTAACAAAGCATTCAATCACAGTATTAACCATTCCTGTATGTGTGACAGGGGTGTCCTCATGCTCGATTATTGTCGCTTTACTGCCCGTTTCAGCAATAATCAATACCCGCATCATATGCGTTTTTGGCTGTTCGCCTATCAATAAATTTACAATATAAAAAGACTTATCAACAAGGCAATGCTCAGGAATATGTATAAGCAAACCGTCTTCAAGTTGCTCGCTGTTTAGGCTTGAAAAATAGTCATGGTAATGGCTATGACTACTGTCTAGGTGATCAACAATGATTTGCTGCTGAGCTGTGCTAGCCTCGGAGAATAAAACACTATATGGGTTGCTATCATGTTGCGATAACTCACCCACGAATACTCCATTAACAAACACTAACCGATACGCATCAAAATCACTTATCAAAGACTGTGAAAGTACGTTATTGATCTCATGGGTATCTCTGATGTCATTGATACTTTTTGGATCGAACTCCCCTGTACTGTGTATGTCTGTTGGGTCACTCGCTAACAGTTGTTCAAGCTTCAGATATTTCCAATCTTCGGTTTTCTGCGTCGGGATTTGTAGATAGGTTAAGCGCTCGCTTGCCGCTGCACGGATGGGTTGTAACCAGGCATTTTTCTGGTGAATTGGAATGTTGGAAACACCCGTTGCTATTTGTGTTTGATTATTCATTGTTAAACCTCAATTGGATTAACGGGTTGCTCAGTTCCATTCTCTAACCAACCGTAGCCCTTTTGTTCTAATTCCAACGCCAACTCACTTCCGCCAGATTTAACGATCTGTCCCTCGGACAATACATGGACAAAGTCAGGCTGAACGTAATCTAATAATCGTTGGTAGTGAGTGATCACAATAAAGGAGCGATCGGGACTGCGTAAGGTATTGATACCATCAGCTACCACTTTGAGTGCATCGATATCTAAGCCTGAGTCGGTCTCATCAAGTATGCATAGCGTAGGCTCTAACATTAGCATCTGCATAATTTCATTGCGTTTTTTCTCTCCACCCGAAAAACCTTCATTGACTCCACGCTTAAGAAAAACAGTACTTAGGTCAACGAGCTTGCATTTTTCACGCGCCAGCTTCATAAACTCAACCGCACTTAGCAGTGGCTTGTTTTGATGTGTATAGAGGCATTCAAGGGATGTTTTTAAAAATTCGAGATTGCTGACTCCTGGGATTTCAACCGGATATTGAAAAGCAAGAAAAATACCTTCGCGGGCACGCTCTTCAGGCTTAAGTGCTAATAAATCTTTGCCTTCAAGCATCGCTGTTCCATCTGTCACTTCATAGCCATCACGACCTACTAGGACATTGGATAATGTACTCTTTCCGCTGCCATTAGGCCCCATAATTGCATGGACTTCACCCGGTTTAATCTCGATATTTAATCCTTTAAGGATCTCTTTGCCATCAACTTTGGCTTTTAAATTTATAATTTTTAGCATCTGTAACCTTTATCTATTTAAGTAACGTCTTTATTAACGTGATACAACGCCTGTTGTCAGGGTTGACCTACCTAGCGCGTTATCCAACCGAGCCTTCTAGGCTAACCTCTAACAGTTTTCCGGCTTCAACAGCAAACTCCATTGGCAGCTCTTTGAAAACGGATTTACAGAAGCCATTAACAATCATTGATACTGCTTTTTCAGGGTCGATACCGCGTTGCTGACACAGAAATAACTGATCGTCACTGACTTTTGAAGTCGTTGCTTCATGTTCAACTATCGCACTGGGATTTTTGCTGACAATATAAGGGAATGTATGAGCTGCACATTTATCACCAATTAACAGTGAATCACATTGGGTGAAATTACGTGCGCCATCTGCTTTGGGCGACATATGGACTAATCCACGATATGAGTTTGAGCCTTTGCCCGCTGAAATACCCTTTGAGATAATGGTGCTGCGAGTATTACGACCAAGATGGATCATCTTGGTTCCCGTATCAGCTTGTTGCGCGTGACGAGTTAAGGCAACGGAATAAAATTCACCGACACTATTATCACCCAGTAATATCACACTGGGGTACTTCCATGTAATGGCTGAACCCGTTTCTACCTGAGTCCAAGATATTTTCGCATCTGTGTGGCAGACACCCCGTTTGGTCACAAAATTATAGATCCCGCCTTTACCGTTTACATCGCCTGGATACCAGTTCTGAACGGTTGAATATTTGATTTGTGCGCCTTTTAACGCAACTAACTCAACGACGGCGCCATGAAGTTGGTTTTCATCTCGCGATGGGGCAGTACAGCCTTCAAGATAGCTAACATAGCTGCCCTCATCAGCAATAATTAAGGTACGCTCAAACTGGCCGGTATTCATTTCATTGATCCGAAAATAGGTCGACAACTCCATCGGACATCTAACTCCTTTTGGAATATAAACAAACGAGCCGTCACTAAATACTGCACAGTTTAATGCCGAATAAAAGTTATCGCTAATGGGCACAACAGAGCCCAAATATTTTTTAATTAATTCAGGATGTTCGATAATAGCTTCTGAAAGTGAACAGAAAATAACCCCAGATTCAGCCAGCTTTTCTTTAAAGGTGGTAATAATAGACACACTATCAAACACGATATCAACGGCAACACCAGCCAGTGCCGCTTGCTCATGCAATGGGATACCTAATTTTTCATAGGTACGCAACAATTCAGGGTCGACCTCATCCAAGCTTTTTGGTGCATCGTCTTGACTTTTCGGACTTGAATAGTAAGAAATAGCGTCGAAGTCAATTTCAGGATAATTGACCTGCGCCCATTCTGGGCGTTCCATCTTTAGCCATTGTTGATAGGCATTTAACCGCCATTCCAACATAAATGCGGGTTCATTTTTTTTGGCCGATATTTTCCTAATGACATTTTCATCTAATCCAGGATCAAACGTTTGCATTTCAATATCGGTTATAAAACCTGCGTCGTAACCGGAATTAATACGATCATCAATAACACTGCTATCGCTCATAGTGATCCACTCTCTTTTTATAGGTTTGCCAAGTAAATAGTGCCGAGTCACATACCAGATACCAGATACTAAACATCTTCATTTGGCACGGATCTTTCGCTAGCGGTCACATAGCCACTTTTATGTTCTAGATTGTATTCAAAGAGACTCTAGCACCATTAAGAATACTAAATTAGTAATGTTATTAATTTATATGACACGCAGTAACAATACAATACCAAATTAGTATTTATTATGCCTTTTTTGAAGATAAGGAACCCTACTTGATAGCATTACAATGAGAAGCGGTTTGATATATAGAGTAGAAGTAATGAGGTTTTTTTTGACTTTATGTTAGACAAGAATTTCCTGGCCCGTTAAATTTACTGAGCGAGGTATGGCATAAAAAATAATATCATTGGCGTAGACTATATATTATGATTATCACTGATTAAGACTATTATTTTCTTGCGGGAGTCTTTTATGATAAGAATTAGCCGCATGGCCGATTATGCGTTGTTGGTGGTATTCAAAATGTGTGGTCGCGAGGAGTTAATCACTCTAGATAACTTGTGCGAGTTAACTGCTTTGCCTCTGCCGACCTTGCGTAAATTGATGCGAGCGCTTACCCATAGCAAATTAGTGGAATCTGTTAGGGGGCCTCACGGTGGTTATAAACTTAGTAGTCAACCCGATCAAATATCAATTGCAGAAGTCATTGAAGCTATCGATGGACCGATTGCATTAACGGAATGTGTTAAGTTAGATGGCGGTGATTGTGAAATCGTAGACACATGTGGATTGAAAGGAAATTGGAATATCGTTAATCGTTTAATTTCAAATGCTTTGCATAACGTAAAACTTGATGCAATGGGAAAAGCGCCAATGGATGTCAAACGTCTGAAGTCAGCACTCATAACGATATCAGAGTGAACGCCCCCCAAAAAACTAGCAACGCTAGCCGATAGATAGCGCTTCGCTAGGACGTTACATCACCTGCCTGAGTGCCTAGCTGATCTCGCAAATGATTAGATAGGCAAACAGGATTAGGAATAAACGGTATTGCCTTGCTATTAAATTACACATAAACGAGGCATCATTACTGATGCTATTGAGACATTCATTAAAATATCAGCTTTTAGTGAATGAAGTAAATGCGTGTTTACTTCAATTAGTGCTGATTTCTAGGGGATGGCTGCAAAACCCCTATCAGGATAACTGAGCCAATTATCATCAAGACATTTATTTTCGTTTTGCAATCAATAGCGCCGCCAAAATCAATAGTGATCCGATGGCAAGCCTGACAAGTTCTTCTGGTGTTCCTCCCTTAGCTTCACCAAAAATAAACAAGGAGGCAAACATAGCCAGTGGCACTACCGCATTGTTAAAGACGCCTAATACTCCGACACTTGTTTGGGTTGCGCCTTTATTCCAAAGGAAGAAACCAAGCCCTGATGCTATGACTCCCATATACACTAAAACGAACCACTGCGTTGGTGTTGCGCTTAAAGGAATGGGTGGCTGCTGAGAAATCACCAGCGTAACAATGGTGGTAAAAGCGGCTGCACCTATAAACAAAAAGCCAAATACAGAGCTGTCGCTAATATGTGGTCTATCTAGCTTCCAATCTCGATAATAAATTTGCCCAAAAGCAAAAGCGATATTGGCTATTTGCATAAGGCCAAATCCTAACCAAATTTCGCTTGAGTCTATATCGCCTATTTTTATAATTGCGGCGCCAAAAATTGAAAGCATAGTGGCCAATAAATACCATGGGGTAAAACACCGCTGTCGAAGATCGTTGATAATAACGATATAAAGTGGTGTAAAAACGCTAAATAGCGCAACCAGATGGGATGGTATAAAACGAAAAGCGGAAAGATAGCAGGTGTACATTACCCCGTATTGAAGTGCGCCAAGCAGTATGAGCTGCCATTTTTCCTGCCCGTTTGTGTTGCGTCGTTTTATAAAGGGAAGAAAAACAATAAGCGCCAGTAATAGGCGCGTATCTGCTATTTGAAGTGGGTCAATACCTTTGAGCGTGTTGCCAATAAGACCAAAGGAAAAAGCCCAAATCAAGGTAGTGATCACTAGATAAACCATTAAAATCTCTAATATTTAATGTCAATTGATTCAATAGCTATTTGTAATAGTTAACTATCTACACGATTTGTATTTATTATATGTTGTCTATTATTCAAGTGCTACAGAGTAACGATCTGCCCCCAGTCAAAAAGTGGGGCCGATATAGATTACTTGAGACAAGGTTACCAGTTGTAAGCCGCACTAATAGTGTATTGTTCCCCTCGCCCAGGAGTTCCAGGTACCTCTTCAAATGATTCCCCCCAAAGATTGTCTGCTGCAAGCATGATATCCAGACCGTTAAACTGCGAAGGAGACATTTTTAACGTGAGGTGGGTGAATAAAGCATCATCGTCACCGTTTCGTAGAATATTTTCTTCTTGTTTACGCCACTCGTTATCAACACGGACTTCCACTATGTCGGTAGGTCGCCAAATAACACCTAAGGTTACTCGATGATCAGGGTAGTTCAATGCATAAAAGCTAGCATCAATATCCGTAGCACCATAATTTTCCGATTTATCAAGGAAGGTATAGCTGGTAATTATTTCTGCATTATCTAAACGTTTTACCGCAAGTAACTCTACACCTAGCGTATTTATATCGACCGGATTTGCTGAACGAGCAGAGGTTGAACTCAAGCTATAGGTCCAATCGGCTAAATCATCATCTTGTCGATAAAAAATAGCCGAATCAAGGCGCCAGGTTTCTCGGTCTAATGCCAGCCCTAATTCAATATTTTTAGTGGTTTCTCGCTCAAGATCATAGTTACTTCTAAATAGCCCACCGCTGTCACTCCCACCTATAGCGGTATAACCTGCCACTTGACTGGCTTCTGCATAAGAGAGATAAAGTGTTTGCGAGGTATCGTCAGCATTTATTGTATTCCAGGTTACATCACCAATAAGGGAGGCTTGTGAATCGTCCCGGTTAGTATCATCAAAAGCAGCGCCGAGACGAAAAGTTAACTGTTGATCATCTTGTAGAGACATTCGGTATTCAGGTAATACACTGAGTTTGTAATACTCACGCGAAGTAAAGTTATTTTCAAGCGTGGTTGATTCAATACTGTCTGTTATAAACTGGCTTGAGTAATTGAGGGCAAACGATGCTGTTTGTGCATGGCGCCCTGAAAGTGCTATTGATGTAACATCGGTTTCATGAAAGGCTTGAAATACATCAGGATTTTCGCGCGAAAAAACGTAATGGTCGGTGTTACGACGATTGTAAGCGGACATTTCAAATGTGCTGTCTCGTGAATAATGCTGTTTATGATTAAGCAATAATAGTCGCGTTTTGAGGTCTTCAGTTTCATTAACATTAAATGGCGTGTACATATTTGGCCAGCCAAAGAATTTTTCTTGAGAACCAAAAAATAGATCTGTCTGTGATGATGACCCAACTAACTGAATACGACCAGAGGCGCGTTGAAAATCATGGTCGCCATTCTCTATCGTACCGTCACTTTCAGAGCGAGAATATTCACCTTCAAAACCGATAGTCCAATCGGTAGAGTCAGCGAGTGCCATACTCACACCGCTGTGAACCCGTTGAAGAGTAAAGTTGTTATTACCTGCGCCAATAGAAGCACTACCTGCCGTATTTATGAGTGTCCAGTCGCGGGAAACTGTGCCTACCGAGCTGTTAACACCGAAAAGCGCATTATCTGCGCCAGTAAGTACCTTAGCGTTAGATAACATTTCCTGAGCAATCGGAATTTCGGCAAAGTAATGTCCCGTTTGCGGATCCAATAACGTCGCGCTGCCGACCCTAAAGCCAGTATTTTCGAAAATACCACCCCGAATCGTCACATCAGCTTGAGCTTCTGCCATATTGCGCGACTGTAGATCAACGCGCGGATCATATTCTAGATTTGAAACTGGCGAACCAAAAGTGCCTACAGGTTTAGTATTAGCCGTGGTTGAGCCCTGAACCGTAATTTTCTCAATATCTGTACTTACATCATTAGCATCGTCGGCTGCCGATGAAACAGACGATAGGCTAAATAACAAAGCGGACAAAGCAATTTGTACAACTCGAATCATGTTAATGTTCTCTATTTACACTGTTTGAACTATCTGTAAAAACGCTTATTTTCACTTCCCCTGCCCCCAATCATATGACCAAGTAACAGAAAAAGTCATTGCTCATCTTTGTGCTACACAGCAATGGGGTTAACGAATTGGAACAACCAAACGAAATATCGTAAGATAGGTTTCAGTTGAAAGCGATTGATCGATACGTTAATCGATACGTTAATCAATAGTGTATCTTAGCGGGTAAAATATTACACATGATAACTATTCTCAACTGATAATAATTTATCACTGAACACATAACAAACAGATCAATAACGGTCTACTTGCTATTACAGTAATCAATAGAATAACTCATAAAACTGAATTCATTTTTTATAAAGACCTAATATGAAAATACAACCAGATAATAAGATTGCTTACAACGAGCGAGAAATAATTTATTTTGCCGGCGGTTGTCTTTGGGGCGTGCAGGAATTTATGACGTACTTGCCAGGCATTTTTGCAACACAGGCAGGTCGAGCCAATGGCTTAACCGATACCACCCAGAGCAATTATGATGGCTATGCAGAGTGTGTAAAAGTGACCTTCTGCCCAAGCACAGTTAATGTTAATGAGCTTATCGGTTACTTTTTTGAAATTATTGATCCTTACAGCATCAATAAGCAAGGCGAGGATGTGGGAAAAAAATACCGCAGCGGAATATACAGTAAACACGCTAGTCACCTCGAGACTGCTATTGAGTATATTAGTCACCGTGACGATGCAGATAAGATTGTCGTTGAAATTTTGCCGTTGCTCAACTATGTAAAAAGCGATGAAGAACACCAACAAAGATTAACTCGGTTTCCAAATGATTATTGTCATATTCCTAAGAAGATATTACATAAATACAAGTAGGGTGAACATTGGCTTCAGAAACGATAACAAGCGAACGCGGCGCTCACGGATAAAGCGGTCTAGCTCCTAAGCCCCTTCGCTTGATATCGCTCTTACGTTTGATATCGCTCTTACGTTTGATATCGCTCTTACGTTTGATATCGCTCTTACGTTTGATATCGCTCGTCACCTAGCATCTAAGCTTTTCTTTTATAGAATCTAGCCGCGTAGCGTTCTAGCAGCGAAGCGCTCTAGGTTTTAGGAATAGTGATATTAACAAAGGCGTCAGCATGCTAAATATCTGGAGTCGTTTCATTCCCTCGGGCATACTTTACTTTAATTAACGTTAATTCGACGAGAAACACTATGACGCAAGACAATAAAAACACTAGCGACCAGATTAATCGTCGTAGTAAAAACATTACCGAAGGACCGACACGCGCGCCAAATCGTTCGATGTATTACGCTATGGGTTACCAAGCCGAAGACTTCAATAAACCCATGGTTGGTGTCGCCAACGGACACAGCACTATCACTCCGTGCAACAGTGGCCTGCAAAAGTTAGCCGATGCCGCAATCGCAGGTATTGAAGAAGCGGGTGGTAACGCCCAAGTTTTTGGCACCCCGACCATTTCAGATGGTATGGCCATGGGCACCGAGGGCATGAAGTATTCATTGATCAGCCGCGAAGTGATCTCTGACTGTATTGAAACCTGCGTACAGGGTCAGTGGATGGACGGCGTAATAGTTATTGGTGGTTGTGATAAAAATATGCCTGGCGGCCTAATGGGTATGCTGCGTGCCAACGTGCCTTCTATCTATGTGTATGGCGGCACCGTACTACCCGGGCATTATAAGGGTAAAGCACTCAATATCGTCAGTGTTTTCGAAGCCGTGGGTGAACATGCCGCGGGGAAAATGAGCGACGAGGACTTATTGCAAATTGAGCGCCGGGCCGTTCCAAGCACAGGTAGCTGCGGTGGTATGTACACCGCGAATACCATGTCGAGCTCATTTGAAGCCTTAGGTATTTCTCTGCCTTATTCATCAACTATGGCTAATCCCCATGACGAGAAAGTGGATTCCGCCAAAGAGTCTGCCAAGGTACTGATTGAAGCAATAAGGCAAAATATCAAACCGCGCGATATTGTTACCCGTAAATCGATTGAAAACGCGGTGGCGGTCATCATGGCCACGGGTGGCTCGACTAATGCCGTGCTGCACTTTTTAGCTATCGCCCATGCGGCTGAAGTGGAATGGACGATTGACGACTTTGAGCGAGTGCGCCAAAAGACACCCGTACTGTGCAACCTCAAACCTAGTGGAGAATACTTGGCTGTGGATCTGCACCAAGCCGGTGGGATCCCGCAGGTCATGAAAATATTATTGTCCGCAGGCCTACTGCATGGCGACTGTTTAACCATCACCGGTCAGAACATTGCAGAAGTACTGAAAGACGTGCCCGATGTGCCACGTGCCGATCAGGATGTGATCCGTCCGCTCAGCAACCCAATGTACCAGCAGGGCCACCTGGCCATTCTTAAGGGTAATTTGTCACCCGAAGGCTGTGTGGCCAAAATCACCGGCCTAAAAAATCCGGTAATGACTGGCCCTGCCCGGGTGTTCAACGATGAACAAACCGCTCTGGCTGCCATATTGGCGGGAAAAATAAACGCGGGTGACGTTATGGTATTGCGCTACCTAGGACCTAAAGGTGGCCCCGGGATGCCAGAAATGCTTGCACCTACAGGTGCATTAGTTGGTGCAGGTTTAGGTGAAAGCGTTGGCTTAATCACCGACGGTCGCTTTTCCGGTGGTACCTGGGGGATGGTAGTCGGACATGTGGCACCTGAAGCGGCCGCAGGGGGGAATATCGCGTTCATTCATGAAAACGACTCCATCACGATTGATGCTAAACAGTTGCTACTGCAACTGAACATCAGCGATGAGGAACTTTTTGAGCGTAAAAAAAGCTGGCAAGCGCCAATGCCACGTTACAACCGAGGAGTGCAAGCAAAGTTTGCTTTTAACGCTTCTAGCGCCAGTAAAGGTGCCGTACTCGATGACTTTTAAGCATGACGTTCTTTAGTGCATCATAAAGCCCTATGCAGCATTTTCTGCTTGGGCTTTTTTACAATCTTTTACATCGATCCTAAGACAACAATATGGCTGGAAATATCAGCCGCCGAAATAAGACATCGCCACTTTTTTGTTTGTTAGGGTTTCTTCTGTACCAAGTTCAAAATAGCGGATTCGTTAGTAGATTAACCTCATCCCTGAGGTCACAGATTAGTCATTTCAACACAGTGCTAGGCTTCGGGCTAAACACCCGACGCGCAAGCCGAGAAACGATGGTCTTCGTTGTTATAAGTTGTTGATTAAGCGTCACTAGATTTTCAACTTATTGCATCGAATCGCATCATTTATCGCCTTACTAATGCTTATATATTGTCTTTAATGAATACTTTTTATAACCCTTGATCCTTGGCCATTTGCATCGCGATTTGTGGTGCATTCCAAAGAGAAGGCAGCAATATGATCGATACAGGGACCGCGGTGATAATAATGAAGGATTGCAGCGCAGATATCCCCCCAGAACCAAGGGAAATCAAAATTAATGCTGTGACCCCCATCATGACACCCCAAAATATACGGATCATTGCATTGGGTTCTGTTTCACCACTGATGACGACACTGATGGTATAAGTCATCGAATCACCGGTGGTGACGATAAAAATAGTCGTCAATACTAAGAATAAAATCGAGATCACCGTCGGAAAAGGCAATTGTGATGTTACTGCCAGTAATGCACCGGGCAAGTTAAAACCTTCAAACGCGCCACTCACGCTGCCAGGATTGGCAATTTCAAATGCCAAGCCAGAGCCACCAACAACCGTAAACCAAAAACAGGTTACCAAGGGCGCAATAATGCTAGTCGTCGAGATGAGTTGGCGAAGACTTCTGCCACGAGAAATTCGCGCAATAAAAATTGCCATCATTGGGCTATAACCAACGAACCATCCCCAAAAGAAGACGGTCCATCCGCTTAACCAACTTTCATCACCTCTAAATGTCGCCATCGGAATGAAGTTATTAAGCAGACTACCCACCCCTTGGATATAACCATTAATAATAAAGTTTGTTGGACCAAAAATGAGAATATAAAGCATTAAAGCAGAGGCGAGGATCACATTATAACGACTCAATGTTTGCATGCCTCGATTCAAACCACTTAACGCCGATAAGGTATATAAGGCAATGGCAAACAAGATAATGATTAATTGTGTCGTAAAACCATCAGGAATATCAAACAGCGCATTTAATGCGTAACTAACCTGTAACCCAAGGAAACCAATAGGACCGATGGTGCCAGCGGCAACACCGATAATGCAGCAGGCATCAATCAATGCACCAGTATGGCCTTTCAGCGCTCGCTCACCAAGAACAGGATAAAGAAGGATCCTTGGTTTTAGCGGTAAACCTTTATCATAATGTAGATGCATCACCACAATAGCCGTTAAGCTACCGACGATAGCCCACGCGAGGAAGCCCCAATGCATAAAGGATTGCGATAATGCATTAACAGCAACTTGCTGAATATCTCCTGATGCGCCATACAAAGGCGGAGGACTAACAAAATGGGCTATAGGCTCAGCAGCAGCCCAAAAAACACCACCACCGGCAAGTAGCGTACAAAATATAATAGCCATCCAACGAAAGGTACCCATTTCAGGTTTAGCAATCCCACCTAAAATAACATTCCCAGTACGACCTGCAGCTAACGCTAGACTAATTAAAAAGGTAAGTAATAATAATACTTGCCAATAAGGGCCGAACACATTTACCGACCACGAAAAACCAGTATTGACCAAACTGGCTAACAGTTCACTGTCGAATAAAGCCAGTAAAACAAACAAGCAGATAAATCCACCACTATACCAAAAGGCTGGATTGCTTAAGGCCAATTTTTCCGCTGTAGAGCTCTTCTCTACTGAGCGGGGGGCCGAACGAGGATCGCATACATTACTGCTAGTTGCAGCTAACGAAGTCGTTATATCAGCCACTTTAAAGCTGTCCGTTAAATCAGTCATCTCTGACTCCAAAAGTTTTTTGCTACTAAAAGATTTTTGCCACTACTAGTACCTAGTACCAAAAAAAACGACAGAGACTATCAGCCTATATTTTTAAAATCAACCCTAACTAGGTTGTGAGCTTTCTTCGGAAGATCTTTTTCCTCGCTAGTTTAGGGTCAGCTAAAGCGATTTAAATTGTATCTTACGATTTTATCAAGGCAGAACATTGGCTTACTGCAACTCGTACCTTGCTAAGTACTCAATGAAAAGATAAACAGTGAAATGATTAAATGAAATTAACTTACAGTTCAGTTAGCTAAGTCCAACTTGAGCAGAAGATTTAATCGCGGCAATCTCAATTAAGCATAATAAATATGCCGTTTGAGCACTTTTTATTCTGCTGGTTATCAACTTTAGTGGGTGATTATTTATAGAATAAATTTTTCAGCGCTGTAAACCTTGCAGCCCATTCTTCTAGTCACTATCTCAATATGAGCTCGGCGATTATATGCGTCTTGCCATTGTTACTAAGCTCACTTTGTAGTGGCTAAGTAATACTCGCCGCTTTTTTAGACTCATGGTTGTAAATTGATTGAGATAGAAACTAGTCCCATTCATTACAGATGTCAGTTTATGGCAAATTGATATGAGGATATTGTTAATGGCTAGTTACTCTACATTGCTTTGGGGCTTTAATGAGTGAGATAAATATCCTAAGTTAATGAGTAACTTAATTGATCTTAATCTCAGTACCATTCGTAAGGATGGTATTGATAATAAAAATAACCCTTTAACAAGGTCAGTAAACTTTTAACATATTCATAGTGCCAGCATTCAGGCAATAACGGCGACGCTTATAGTTGCAGGTTTTGTTTTTGTGCCGGCGTCTGATGCTGACCACCATGGTATGAAATGCCATTGTTGATATAGCCGCTGACAATGATTGTTTAACAATGTTGTCGTAGCAGGCAAAGCGGGTTAACTTGTCGATACGCTATGAAATGTGGATGATAACGTGGTATTAAAAGACGAGGTAAAGGTATATATTTTGTAAGTGATTTATCTTTTGGACAAAACACCTTTACAAGCGCCCTTTTAAATTCGATGGTATTTCCATGTTCAAAGTCAGATGTTGGATCACCTCATTATTTAAAGGGTAAACCGTAAACAATGGAACTAGAAGCATTAGACCAGAGCCTTTTATTTGACTTTACACTATATTCAGTCAGTCTAAATATTAAATAAAAAAATTATTTTTAGGGAACAACACCATGTACATGATAGTTAAACATACCCATTTGACCATAATTGCGCTTACGTTTATCTTTTTCATCATTAACTTTGTGTTGACGATGAAAGGGTCTGACAAGGTTAATAATAAACTACTGAAGATTGGCCCACATATTTTATATACTCTGTTTATCTTCACCTTTATCTATCTGGTTGCCGTTAATCCACTTAAATTGTACCCCTTCGTAAATGGGTGGGCATCATCTAAATTAGGTGGTTTCGTACTCTATGTACTGTCTATTACCTTTGCGCTTAAGTGGGCTAAGTCAAATTTGTGGCGTATTGTGGGCTTAATTAGTGCAATATTTTGGTTCGTCATGAGTGCACGACTTGGTTTTGCCGATCATCTTAAAGTCAAAGGTATAAGCGAAGATACTAATGCTTATATTGAGTTAGGACAGTCCATGTTAACAGCGATTTGCTAGGCTATTTCAATTGAAGTGGTTAAGTAATGTTAACCACGGTTTGATAAAATAAGCACTGACTCGCTCGATCTTTATGTCATTCGATAGCTTTTTGTCACTGGCAAAAGATAGTCATTCACGCTGAGGCAAAAGCGCTCTAGGGAAGATGAATGGTTGATAGTCCTAGAGAGCAGTAAATCTATGAATAACTTCTTGATAAGTGTAAATTACTCTGCAAATTCCAAAAATGATTTTGCATAAATAGCCTTATCGTACCATTCTGGTTTTTCAGAGCAGAAAATTTTGTCTTGGGGGGCTATATCAGGGTTAGCATCTAAGCACCCTGCAGGCACAACTAAAGCTTTACCTGAACCAGAAAGGTCAGGTACTCCACATCCACACTCAGTACAAAACGCTTTCGATATAGAACGACCAGCAACATCAAAACGTTTAACTAATTCGAAACCACTCAACCATGTAATATTATCAGGTTGTGTGAATAAATTTGAAGCATGAGCACTGCCGGTTGTCTTTTGGCATTGTCTACAATAACAAAAGTGAAATTTATCGAAATTATTATTCATTTCGAAAGTAACTTTCCCGCATAAGCAACTACCTGTAATTTTTGACATTAGACTCCCTCCGTAACTGATTGCATTTAATACTTCAATACGGGATGTGAGTTTTTGCGTCACAGCCCATCTTGTTAGGTGCATATAATTGATGTGTTATATGACTATTTGATATTAGCTTTCATCTTTAACAAACTTTTGGGTTAACATTTTGCCTTTACCCCCTTCTGCATTGGACCATAACATTGTTATCTGACCCGCTTATCGTTATATCTACATCCACTTTCAAGACCATCAGCAAATGATGACTCTCTGCTCATTAACAAGAGTGCATAGGCACAAATATCAATAGCAAAAATGATAGCGAGTTCAAAAATTTGAGGACCAATCCATTTCATCGGTTGTTCACGTTTCCAACTGTATTGGCGTCTACCCGCACATGAAAACGGGGCTAACGACGCAGTGCAGCAGTGGCAACTTCCCATATACAGGGGAAGGTATCTCTTCTAAGCACAATTGTTGGTATAGGTCGGGTCATCACTCATTACCGCAAAATACACTTAACAAAATACGAGTGTTTAAATCATTGCCACAGATCTTAGATGGTCCTGTTTACGCAATATGCGCGCCCGATAGGGACCAAACGGACGCAATTGGTCTGGTCGCCGCGGTCGAGCTTCCATGTCAGCTGCCTGTTTGCGCCATTGCGCCACCGCGATCAGGATTTATCGTCAGCTTCCACATCGGCCTCGCGTTCAGCCTCGGCCTTTTCGGCGGCCCAAGCACCTGCTGCCTCCACCGCCACAAATGACGCGGTGGGCAGTACACCAAGATAGCTTTCGGTTTCGTCCACTGGGGTGACCGCGCGCTGCGTCATGCGGTAAAGCGCATAAAACGCGATAGCACAGAAGGTCGCGCCAAGCACCAGCCAGAATCCGTAGGGGCCAAGCCCTTGCATCGCCAAGCCAGTAACCAGTGGGCCTAAGATCGCGCCCAGTCCGAAGGTGAAAACTAACCCCCCGGAGGCCGCTGGCATATCTTCGGTCGAAAGAGAATCGTTAGCGTGGGCCAGTAACAAGGCATAGAGCGGCATTGCCACACCGCCAGCGAAGAAGGCGGACACCATCAAGGGCCACAGACCGCCGCTAGTGAGCCAACCCAATGCGCAAGATGCCGCGCCGAGAGAGGCTGCTCCGAAAATCAACTTACGCCGATCCATCTGGTCCGAAAGCCAGCCGATGGGATATTGCAATACCAAAGCCCCGGAGAACAGCATCGCGATGAACAGCGCTATCTGTGTCGCCGTGAGCCCTATCTGAGTGCCGAAAACCGCGCCCATACCCGTTTGCGTCGCGAAGGCGCTGCCAAGCAAAAATATCCCGACGGTGCCGAGCGGCGAGCCGGTGTAAAGGTCACGCAAAGGCATAGGACGGACAACTTCGACAACTGGGACCGGGGTGGCGGAAAGCAGGATTGGCGCAAAGGAGATCGAAACGAGAATCGAGGCACACATAAACAGCACTGAGGTCCCGGCATCGCCTAACGTCAGCAGGCCCTGTGCGCCGATGATACCCAGCGTCTGCGCGATCATATAAGCCGACAGCACCTTGCCGCGCGTCTCATTGGTGGCAGCGTTGTTCAGCCAACTCTCGGCAGTGACATAGATACCCGACATGCAAATGCCCAAGAGCAGTCGCAGCACAGTCCAAGCCCAAGGTTCGGTCAGCAACGGAAAGGCGATCAGCCCCGCCGACATAAAGCTGCCAAGCGCCGCGAAGACGCGCACATGCCCTACCCGTTTGATCATCAGCGGAGATAAGCGCGCGCCCAACAGAAAACCCATAAAATAGCCCGATGTAACGATGGCCAGTTCAGCAGTCGAAAAACCCTCAATCCCGCCGCGCAGGCCGATAAGGGTGAAATGCATGCCGTTGCCGAGCATGATGAACACAATGCAGAGTAAAAGGGGCCAGACCCTGAACAACACTTTAATCATGAAACCTCCTTTCGCGCCCTGTTGATTTTTTGTGCAGCCTGCGGCTTTGCCGCGTCCAACTGCATGCGTTTGTTATTTGAGCCGATAATTGCCATTGAAAGTTCAAATCCAGATGGTTTTGTGCGCAGCTGTGAAGATAAAGCTTGATTAGCCATTGAAAAGGAATGCCTTTGTCGCCCCCTGTGTCAGGATTGTTGTCACCCCTTAAAATCATCCAATAATTAAATAGAGGGGGCGGTCAATGAGAGCTCA